>JAWVYR010000073.1:0-9513 GCA_033722635.1 Balneolaceae bacterium
GGCTGCAGAGCTCCATCAGCGAGTTAACGAACCAAGCGGAGGAGAAGTTGAAAACAGTGATCGAATATCGCCCGAACGATGCCAATGCTTACAACACGCTGGGTATCATCTATCAGAATAAAGCTGCTACGCTGTTTGAAGAGCGAAATCTGACCGAGGACAATAAGAAAGCGAAACAGCTTGACCAGAAAGCCCGCGATATGCTGCGCCAAGCGATGAAATATTATGAAAACGCTACAGAGATCGATCCAGACAACAAGGAATACTGGCAAGCCCTGTTCCGGGTATATACCACGCTGGGCATGGACCAGAAAGCCAAAGAAGCGATGAAGAAAGCCGGATTGGATCAAGGTCAGGGTAACTAACCTCCAGAACTAACGTTTATCTGCAAACTTATGCAACATTCTATCACCCGAATAGCAAGCCTCGTGCTTGCATTCGGGTTCTTTATTGGCTGTTCCGTACTCCCCTTCAACAACCGCCCCGCCGACACCGCATCGCTTGATTACCAGCAACTGCAGGAGCGGCTCACTACCCTGAACAGACAGTTGTCCGCTTCTCCCAACAATGCCGACCTCTACCATCAGAAAGGGAACGTACTGCATGAGCTGGCCCAGCGCACCGAAGAGGCCAACCGGCGGGAAGACCTTTATCAACAGATGAACACGGCCCTCCGGAGAGCAAAAACCCTGTATGAAAAAGAGAATGCAGCGGTCGGCATCGACCAGGTCGATGAACTGCTCAAAGTGAGCTGGAGCAATGAACACAATCAGGGTGTTGAGATACTTCAGAACGACAGCACGCTGGTCAGCCGAAACTTTCAGCACGCGGCTACCCATTTTCAAAACGCAATTACGATCATACCCGACAGTGTCATCTCCTATAAGATGAAGGCACAGGCTCACTATCGAAATCACAACTACCGTGAAGCGATCGCGACCCTGGAGGAAGCGCGCCGCCAGATCGATCCACTGCCGGCATCGGTGATGGAACAGCTTGGATTCCTCTACCTTGAATCCAATCAAAATGAAAAGGCGGTTGAGCTGTATGAAAAAGCGGAGTCGATCTCCGAGCAGAGCCTCAATCTGATTCACGGGCTGGCCAACGCCTATATCAAGGCCGGACAGCACCAGAAAGCGGTTGAACTGCTAACCATCCTGGTGGAAAACGAGCCGGACAACATTATCTATCAACAATCCAGGGGGATCGAACTCTATCTGCTCGGGGCCAGCAGGATCGAAGAGCTTGTAAGCCGGTACCAGGCCGGCCAGCAACCCGACGAAAATCTGGAGGAAACGGCCGATTCACTCTTCTCGGAAGCGGAAATCCAGCTGGAAGAGGCGCGCAGACTGAACCGCGAAAGCGAGGAGATTCAGAAGGCGCTGGCACAGTTTTATCACAATACCGCCTCGAAATATATGAAGCTTCAAAAAACCGCCAGGCAGGACAGTGCCGAAATCGGGGAGAAGATCCGTTACTATCTGCGCCAATCGATCCCATTGACCGAGCAGCTGGCCGAGTCGAATCCCGACCGCGAAGAATGGTGGAAGCAGCTGTACCAGGCTTACGCCTTTCTGGGCATGACGGATAAAGCCGACCAGGTCAAAGAGAAGGCTAATCTGTAGAAATCCAATCACCTTTATGAAATTTAACACCAAAGTGATCCACGCCGGTCAGGAACCCGAACCCACCTCCGGCGCGGTGATGCCGCCTATTTTTCAAACTTCAACCTATGCGCAGGAAGCCCCGGGGGTGCACAAGGGGCATGAGTACGCCCGCGTGAGCAACCCGACCCGGACAGCTCTGGAACGGTTGATAGCGGGTCTTGAAAACGCCGAGGAATGTGCCTGTTTTGCCAGCGGATGTGCTGCCATGGATGCCCTCATCAAGATGCTGCGCCCCGGCGACCATGTGATCGCCTCCGACGATCTGTACGGGGGAACCTACCGCCTGTTTACCAAAGTATTCGATCCCTTCGGGATCGATTTTTCCTTCATAGACATGACAGATCTGAAGAATGTGGAGGAAGCTGCCCGTAAGGAAACCAGGATGGTCTGGATCGAGTCCCCGACCAACCCTCTGCTGAAAATTGCGGATATTGCTGCTGTTACCGATTTTGCCCGAACCCACGAAATTACGACTGTAGTCGATAACACGTTCGCCTCCCCCTACCTGCAACAGCCTCTTGAACTCGGAGCCGATGCCGTACTGCACTCCGCCACTAAGTATCTCGGTGGCCATTCCGATCTGATCGGAGGAGCCGTGGCCACCTCCAACAGTGAGATCATCGAATCGCTGCGGTTTCAGGCGAAGACCACCGGGGCGGTGCCCGGGCCGATGGATTGCTATCTGGCTATACGGGGGATCAAGACCCTGTCGGTGCGGATGCAGCGGTCGGTGGATAACGCCAGGAAGATTGCCGACTACCTGAATGAGCATCCGAAAGTGGAGCGGGTAAACTATCCCGGGCTGGAATCACATCCCCAGCATGCGATTGCCCGCAAACAGATGAGCGACTTCGGGGCAATGCTCTCTTTCATCCTTAAGGAGGATACCGAAAAGGCGGCCCATGAAATTCTGAGCAATGTGGAAATATTTACGCTTGCCGAAAGTTTAGGAGGTGTGGAATCGCTGATCTCGCATCCGGCCTCCATGACCCATGCCTCCATTCCCCGCGAGGTGCGGCTCCAATCCGGGCTCCGAGATTCGCTGATCCGAATCTCGGTCGGCATCGAGGATGCCCAGGACCTGATTGACGGGCTGGACAAGGCTTTATAGCGTTTACATCTTGCGACGGGACCTCTGACCGGGATCCCTGGTACATCATAACCGTTTTAACATCATATCAAACAAAATTATCAGACCATCATGCGAAATGTTGTCATTGTAGAAGCCAAACGAACGCCGATCGGTGCCCTGGGAGGATCGCTATCCTCTTTTTCCGCGCCCGAACTGGGTGCCACCACCATCGTCGAAGTAATCCACTCATCCGGACTCAATATGAATGAAGTTGGCGAAGTGATATTCGGCAATGTGTTAACAGCCGGTATCGGTCAGGCCCCGGCCCGCCAGGCGGCGATCAAGGCGGGACTCCCCGAGCGCACCCCCTGTACCACGGTCAACAAGGTTTGTGCATCCGGCATGAAGTCGATCATGTATGCGGTCAACCAGATTCAGCTGGAAGAAGCGGATGTGATCGTAGCCGGTGGAATGGAGAGCATGAGCAATGTGCCCTACTACCTACCGAAACACCGCTTCGGTTCCAAACTGGGGCATGCCAAAACGGTCGACGGGGTGATACACGACGGTTTGTGGGATGTGTACAACGACTTTCACATGGGCAACGCCGCGGAGATCTGCGCCCGCGACTGCAATATCAGCCGGGAGGAGCAGGATGAATATGCGATCGAATCGTACAAGCGGGCCAAGGAAGCCACCGAGAAAGGATATTTCGATGAAGAGCTGATCACCGTCAAGGTGCAGGACCGCAAGGGCAACATCACCGAGGTGACCGAAGATGAAGGAATCAAGATGGTGAATTTTGACAAGATACCGAACCTCAAGCCGGTCTTCGACAAGGAGGGCACGGTCACAGCAGCCAACGCGAGCACCATCAATGACGGGGCTGCCGCCGTGCTGGTGATGAGCGAAGAGAAAGCGGAAGAGCTCGACCTGGAGCCGATCGCCCGTATCCGCAGCCAGGCCAGTGCCGCCAAGGCTCCGGAATGGTTTACCACCGCTCCCGCCGATGCCATTCCGATTGCACTGAAGCGGGGTGGATTCACAAAAGATGATATCGACCTGTTTGAGATCAATGAAGCCTTCTCGGTTGTTTCGATCGCCAACAACCAGATTCTGGAGCTGGATCCCGAAAAGGTGAATATACATGGGGGAGCGGTCAGCCTGGGACATCCCATCGGCTGCTCGGGAGCCCGTATCGTGGTGACCCTGCTGCATGCCCTGAAACGAACCGGCGGAACCCTTGGATGTGCGGGTATCTGCAATGGCGGAGGAGGAGCATCGGCCCTGGTTGTTGAAATGATGAATTAAAAACCCACCGGGGCGCTTACAGGAGGTTCAAAATATCGACAGCCGTTCAAGCGTTTTACAGGAAACGAAGATCCTGCACAATATTAAGTTGCATCAATGTGTAGAAATATGGACATTTTAACGTTCAGGTATCACAAATCGACCATATACTGTTAAAAACGTATAGTTCTCAACAACCGGGTAAACCCGATAATCATGTTAAAGCAAACGATATTCGCATTTCTTGCGGTCATCCTGCTCGGATCCCTGGCCCAGGAAGCAAAAGCCCAGGTAGGGATCACCTCCGTACCTTTTCTTCAGATTGAACCGGATTCCCGCGGTGCCGGTATGGGTAACACAGGCGTAGCCATAGCCGACAATGCGGCAGCGATATTCTGGAATCCGGCAGGGCTAGGCTTCCAGACCGGAAACCAGATCAGCCTGACCCACTCGGAATGGCTGCCCAAGTTCAATGCAGACCTTTTTTATGATTATCTGGTCGGGAAATATTATGTGGAGGGAATCGGCATGTTCGGCGCCCATATCACCTATCTGAATCTTGGCGAGCAGATCCGGACCAACGAACAGGGCCTGGAGCAGGGACGATTTAACAGCTACGAGTTTGCAGGGGGAATCTCCTATGGGACCAAGTTGAATGAGCGATTCGCCATCGGAGGGGGTTTCCGCTTTATTTTCAGCAGCCTGGCTGAAGGAAGTGTAGCCCAGCAGGAGATCAACCCGGGATCCAGCATAGGGATTGATATCGCCGGCATGTACAAAAGCAAAATCTTCCAGGCACTGGGAAGAGATGCTTCGATCAATGCAGGCTTGAACATTTCCAATATCGGTCCCGGGATCCAGTACACCGACAACCCCCAGAAGGATCCACTGCCCACCATACTGCGAATCGGTTGGGCTTATACCATGAATATCGACAAAGAGGGAGTCAATACGATCACCGTAGCTAACGATATTTCAAAAGTGCTGGCCCGTGAAGGATCAGACGGTGCATTTGACGGCATATTCAATTCCTGGAGTTCCTTCACCCGGGATACCGGTATCGAAACGGTACGACTGAGTTTGCTGGAACAGTTTATGGTCGGTACCGGCATCGAATACTGGTATAACAACCTGTTTGCTGTACGCACCGGGTACTATTTTGAGGATCAACACAACGGCAATCGAAAATTTATCACCCTTGGGGCGGGTCTGCGGTATAACATATTTGGTGTCGACTTCAGCTATATCGCTGCCCTGGAGGAGGAACATCCCCTCGCCAACACTACCCGGTTCAGCTTGCTGGTCAATTTCTAATAAACCGGCTGTGATCTTTTAATGCCGAATCTGCACTACCCTTTTATCCCGAAAAGCATGCTTCTATCAAGCGTGCTTTTTCTTTTTTGTTACGGGCTATCTGCCGCTCAGCAGGTCGAGGTCCGGCGCAGTCACCCGGTCAGCCTGAACCGCATCCAGACCGATGTCCCCACTACCGGAACGCTGACGGTACTGGCCGTAATGGTGGAATTTCAACCCGATGATAACCGCTTTACCAGCGGCAACGGTACTTTCGGCGCCGGGAGCCTTCCCTATCTCGAGGAGAATCCAGTCAGTATCGATCCGCTCCCCCACAACCGCGATTATTTTGAATCGCATCTACGGTTTGTGAACAACTATTTTGAAAGCGTATCGGGCGGCCAGCTGAATCTTGATTTCAGCGTGCATCCGCAGCCTGTTCGGCTCGACCAGCCGATGAGTTTCTACGCCCCTACCGGGGAACAGTTTACCGCCCGCAAGCTGGCCCTTCTGGCAAGAGACACCTGGCAGAAGGTTGAGGAAGCCGGGGGATTCGATGACGGAGGGCTGCATCCCGAGCATACGGCATTTGTCATCTTTCATGCAGGAGTGGGTCGGGATATCCAGCTGACCGGTACCACGCTCGACAAGACGCCCCAGGATATCCCCTCGATCTACCTAAGCAAACAATCACTCTCCGAACTGCTCGAGGATCCCTCCTTCCAGGGCTTCCCGGTGAACAACGGATCTTTCAGGATCACCAATTCGCTGATCCTCCCCCGTACCCTGTCCCGAAGGGGTGAAAATGTAACCGGCGATGAGTTTGTTCTGCAGCTATCCACCAACGGGCTGATCTGTGCAACCATCGGAAGCCACCTCGGTCTGCCGGACCTGTTCAACACCCTGACGGGAAATTCGGGCATCGGTCGGTTCGGGCTGATGGATGGCGAGAGTTTCTTCTCCTACAACGGCCTTTTCCCACCGGAACCTTCCGCGTGGGAGAAGATCCGCCTCGGCTGGCAAGCATCCTTTGAAATCGACCTGGACAACGCCGCACCGGTTCAGCTTCCGGCTGCGGTGTTGCATCAGCCCGCCAGCATTGCCCGATTCTCGCTGTCGCCGGGCGAGTATTTCCTGGTGGAAAATCGCCACCGCGATCCCGATAATGACGGTATCACCCTTTCGATACGGAGGCCCGATGGGGGGCTCACGCAGCAATCCTTTACCAATCGAGATGAGATCTTTGTGTTTCAGCTGGATGGATTTACCGACCTGCTGGAACCCGGAGTGCTGGAAAATGTGGACCAATTCGACTGGAGCCTTCCGGGCGGGCTCGACCGGGGGGGCGACGGTGAAAAAGATACCCCTGACGATCGCATCCTGAACGGGGGCATGCTTATATGGCATATCGATGAAGCGGTCATCCGCAGTGAGATCGCCTCCCAGACGGTAAACGCGGATCCTGACCGAAGAGGGGTCGATCTGGAAGAGGCAGACGGTTCACAGGATATAGGAAGTACAAATGGAAACCTCAACGGTCAGTTTTCAAGGGGAACGCCCTTCGATTTCTGGTGGCGCGGAAACAACGCCTCGGTGGTGACTCGGGAGGGCGATACTCTCAGCTTTTACGAAAACAGGTTTGGTCCCGACACCCGGCCAGATAACAGCAGCAACAGCGGCGCAATAAGCTTTTTTGAATTCTTCGATTTTTCGGAAAACCGGACAGTCGCCACGTTCCGGGCACGGAGCGTCACTTCCGAACAGATCCGGCCGGTACCGCTGTCCGCTTCCCAACTACCCGATTCCACAGTGTTCACCGCTTCCGGTGCCTCCTTTTTACAGCATTACCCTCTCTCGCTCTCTCTCCATACCGCCTTATCCGACAGTTTTCTGATTATCCCCACGCAATCCACCGTATGGGCTTTGCAGCTCAACGGCAACAGCCCCTCCCCTTTTGATTTTCAAAAAAGTAACCCCCAACAGCCCTTTTCGGCAGGCACCGTGGTACTAGCCGACCAGCCCGGCAACGGTTCTGCTCCGATAGATATAGAAAGTTGGGAATGGAATGGATCGGGTTGGCAGGAGGTGTGGTCGTCAGTCGGAGATCCCAACAAAGGATTTCTCAGCTCGGTCGATGGGCAAATCCTGCTGCTGGACCTGACGGACAACCGGTTTAACCTGGAGGATGGCGCCGCCCTGCCTGATCTGCCGGAAAACCAGCAGCGCTCCATCAACTTGGATGGAGCATTTTCCGTTATCGCCGGCAATCGGCTGACCGTTACAGGAAGCGATCTTGATGAGACGGTGAATCCCGGGAGCGACCGGATCTATACCGGGGCCATTGAGCTGACGTCCGATGACAACGGATTTTATCTTTTTGAGAATAACACCTTCTCGCTTATCGATCCCGGTGGGGACCCTCTCCTGAGAAATCTCTTCACCTCGATCGACCTGGACTGGCCGGCATTTGCGGATATTAACACGGACGGACGAATCGACATTGCCTATCTGGATCTCCATGAGAATGCACTCAAAGCGGTAAATATCAACGGGGCCCTGCTGGATCATTTCCCCATCACCCCTCCGGTGGGTGCACGGTTTATCGGCACGCCCCTGATCCTTGACATCGAATCGGATGGCTCTCCCGATCTGTTGATACCGGCACAGGACAGCCTCTCGTTGAATATCTATGGATACGGGGCAAACGGACGGCCAAAAGAGGGATTTCCCCTTTTTGTGGGGGAGATCTCCGAATCGGGCAACCAGCCGGTGCATCCGGCCCTGTTCGGAAATATATTATATGCTGTCAGTCATACCGGTACGATCAAGGCATGGGAATTTGAAAATGCGGACGAAATTCAGTGGAATGGGAGGTACGGCCCGAATCGATTCAACAAAGTGACCGGCCGAATCAGCGGAAGCAATCCGGTCACCCCGGTCACCCGGGTACTGGTAGACCGCGAGACCTACAACTGGCCGAACCCCGCCGACGATGAAACACACATCCGATACCAGACCCGGGGTGCCGGACGGATCCAGGTAAAGGTGATCGATCTTTCAGGCAGAATTATCTTTGAGGAAAGTTACAGCTCGCTGGGGGGACCGCCGGAGGAACAGCGTATCTCCACGGCCGGCTGGGGCAGCGGTATCTACCTGGCCCTGATAAAGGCCACGGTAAACGGTGAATCCGCTGAAAAACTGATTAAGATTGCGGTGACCCATTGAAAAATCACCTAATCAGACATATCGGGCTGTTCACGACGATGTCGATCATCCTCGGTTGCATCCTCATGGCCGGGGTGCTCCATGCGCAAACGAATCCCGGACTGTATGAATATCCACGCAATCATCTCCCCTGGTATACTATCGAAAGTGAACACTTCAGGGTACACTTCCAGGAAGGAAGCAGCCGCAGCGGCAGGCTGGCCTCCCGGATAGCGGAGGAAATCTATCCCGAGATCACCCGGTTTTACGACCTATCGCCGGATTCCAAGACCGATATCGTGCTCCGCGATCGTGAGGATTACTCCAACGGAGCCGCATTCTTTTTCGATAACCGGATAGAAATCTGGATTCCGGCACTGAACTCTCCACTGCGGGGCGACCATGACTGGATGCAGAACGTCATCGCCCACGAATTCACCCATATCGTGCAGCTGCAGGCTGCCATGAAACGTACCCGGCGTATACCCGCCATCTATTTCCAGTGGCTCTCATACGAGGATGTCCGCCGTCCCGATGTGCTCTACGGGTTTCCCAACGGATTGATCAGCTATCCCTTTTCCTCGATCAGCGTGCCCGGCTGGTTCGCCGAGGGCACCGCTCAATTTCAACGCATCGGCTGGAGCTACGACACCTGGGACAGTTATCGCGACATGGTGCTTCGCATCGCACTGCTGAACGAGACCGAACTTGAATTTCATGAGATGGGGATCTTCTCTTCCAAAACGGCGCTGGAGCGCGAGATGGTTTACAACCATGGATTCGATTTCACGATCTACCTGGTGGAGAGATTTGGAGAAAATGTGCTTGCTGAGATCACCCGGGCACTGGGCCGGTCCGGAAAATACCGGATCGACCGGGCGATCGAAGAGGTGACCGGCCATTCGGGAATTGAACTATACACCGACTGGATCGAAGATCGCAGGGAGTTCTACTACCGGGCGATCGAACATATGAATTTCAGCAAGA
>JAWVYR010000074.1:0-9492 GCA_033722635.1 Balneolaceae bacterium
CAGCAATACCGTCCATCTTGAAGAGGCACAGGAGAAGCTGGGCGAAATCACAGGCCGGTTGCTGGAAGGCGGTACCATTCCCGTGATCATCGGCGGGGGTCATGAAACGGCATACGGGCACTTTCTGGGATATGCGGAAGCGGATATGGAGACGGCAATCCTGAATATCGATGCCCATACCGATGTTCGTCTAACCGACAAGGGAAAATCACACTCAGGATCTCCTTTTCGGCAGGCGATTGAGCATCCCGGCGGCTATTGCAAAAAATATACCGTGGCTGGACTGCAGCCCCAATCGGTGGCAAAAGAACATCTTGACTACATAAAAGGTAACGGAGGGGATTGCTACTTCTACGGTGAAACCGACGAATCACTGGTATCGGAACTGCTGGATGATGCTGACACCGATCGCCTGATGGTCACCTTCGATATGGATGCAGTGGACCAGTCATTCGCCCCCGGGGTGAGCGCCCCCTGCACAAACGGGTTTTACCAGCGTTTTTGGCTGGAGGCCGCGCGGTTGGCCGGGAGGTCGAACAAGGTACACTCCTTCGACCTGGTGGAAACGAACCCGGTACACGACCGCGATGACCAGACGGTGCGGTTGGCGGCCCTTACCATCTGGCATTTTCTGAGAGGCGTCACGGAGCGGTAACCGGAATCCCGGGTCAGGGCTTGAACTTGATGTCGATTTTCTCGCTGGGGGGTTGCTCTTCTTTACGCAGAGCCAGCTGCTGAATGGTGTTGTTAGCCAGTTCGATGAACGCAGCGGCTGACTCGGAATCCTCCTTCAGCACGATCGGAGTTCCCTCATCCGAGCTTTCCCGGATGGAGGGTTCCAGGGGAATCTCACCGAGGAAATGGATCCCCATTCGCTCAGCCAGGTTTCTGGCACCGTGCTTGCCAAAGATATAATATTTCTTCTCCGGCATATCGGGAGGAACAAAGTAGGCCATGTTTTCCACGATGCCCAGCACCGGAACATTCACCTTCTTGAACATCGCCACCCCTTTTCGTGCGTCATCCAGTGCGACGTTCTGCGGCGTTGATACTACCACGGCGCCGGTCAGCGGCACGGTTTGAACAATCGTCAGTTGAATATCACCGGTGCCCGGGGGGAGGTCCAGTATCATATAATCGAGATCGCCCCACTGTACATCTTTCATAAACTGCTGTACGGCGCTCGTCACCATCGGGCCCCTCCATATCATCGCCTGGTCAGGGTCTACCAACAATCCCATCGAGACAAACCGGATCCCGTGTCGCTCCAGCGGCACCAGCTGTTTCTGTGTGGTGATGTTCGGCCTTTCATGAGTTCCCATCATGGTGGGGATGCTGGGGCCGTAGATGTCGGTGTCAAGCAGTCCTACCTGTGCTCCCGACCGTGCGAGTGCAACAGCCAGGTTTACGGCCACCGTGGATTTGCCGACCCCTCCTTTGCCGGAAGCTACAGCGATGATATTTTCGACACCCGGAAGCAGCTCTTCCTGGTCCGCCTGACCGCCCTGCTGTTGACGACTACCCTGGCCGGGAAACTCCTTTTCGCCCCCCTCGATTTTCCGCTTCTTCGAAATATTGACGGCGGTTTCAATATCCAGGACGGCATCCTCATCCACATATTTCCGGATTGCTTCCGTGCATAGCTCCTTCAACCTGGCCGCCATCTCCGGATCTTTCTCGGTTAGATCGATGGTGAAGGTGATGAACTTGTCCTGAACCACCAGGTCCTCGATCATATCCAGCGTCACCAGATCCTTTTCATAGGTAGGATGGATGACGTGTGTCAATGCCGTGCGAACTTGCTGTTTGTTGATGGACATCGGAAAACGTGAAGGTTTGAATTCTCAATAGGCTGCAGAACCACAAAGATAAGAATTAAACTACAGATGCTAAACGTTCCCCGGGTAAATGATTCTGCATTCTCGATTGTATCTAAAAATGGTTAATTTCAGCCGCTCGACCGTTAATGTTTCATACAAAATTGATATGTCTAAAAGAACCCCTTTTTATAACATCCACGAACAGCTGGGCGCCAAGCTGATCGATTTTGGAGGATGGGAGATGCCGGTACAGTATGAAGGTATCAAAACCGAGCATAAGGCGGTGCGGAACAGCGTGGGTTTGTTCGATATTTCGCATATGGGCGAGTTTTACCTGCACGGCCCGGAAGCCCTCGACCTGATACAGTTTATCACGGTCAACGATGCCTCGAAACTTGAACCGGGCAAAGCCCAGTATTCGGTGATGTGCTACGAGGATGGCGGTATCGTGGATGATTTGATCGTATACATGACCGGTGAAAATGAATATATCATGGTGGTAAACGCCGCCAATATTGAGAAAGATTTCGAATGGGTTCAGAAACAAAACAGTTTTGATGTCGATTTGGTGAATATGTCGGATGAGGTCTGCCTGCTGGCAGTACAAGGTCCGAATTCCGTAGAAACCCTGCAGAAGACCACCGACCTGGTGTTGGAGGAGATTTCTTTCTACACTTTTAAAAATGGAACCTTAAATGGAATGGGTAATGTCGTTTTCTCCGCCACCGGCTATACCGGGGAGAAGGGATTTGAACTCTATTTTGATAAAAACACGGTTGATCCCGAAGCGATGTGGGATACCGTGATGGAAGCCGGCGAGGAGTTTGGCATCCAACCCTGCGGACTGGGTGCCCGCGATACCCTCAGGCTGGAAATGGGATACGCGCTCTACGGCAACGACATCACCAAAGATACCAACCCGCTGGAGGCCCGGCTGGGATGGCTTACCAAGCTCGACAAAGGAGATTTTATCGGCCGTGATGCCCTGGTAAAGGTCAGGGAGGAAGGGCTCACAAGAAAACTGGTGGGTTTTATCATGGAGGATAACCGGTCGATACCCCGCTCGGGATATGATATTTTGGACAAGGGGGGTGCACAGATCGGGTTTGTCACCAGCGGAACCATGTCGATAACTCTGGACCGGGGAATCGGCATGGGCTATGTTGAGATCGACCATGCTGAAAAGGGAACAAAGATCGAAATCGAGATAAGAAATAGAAGGGCGGAGGGAACCGTGACCTATCCCCCGTTCATTGAATCATGATGAAACGCCGGTCGCCTCACTATCCGGAAAATGGACGATCGGGACCGATGGCTGTTATATACCGTTTGCAACATTGAAGAGCTCAGTGCTATCCGTGCGAACAGAGCTCGCATCAACAGAACTCTATGGATCAACGAATACATGTGTTTGCATCCGCCCATTCCTTCGATGAGGGGGATCTACAGGGCAAGATCGTCGTGGTGATCGACGTACTGCGCGCCAGCTCCACCATCGCCACCATCCTTCGAAACGGGGCCAAAGGGGTGATCCCGGCCATGGACAAACATGAGGCCAGAAGAACGGCTGAACAGCTCGATGACGGACAGTATCTGCTGTGTGGAGAAGAGGGCGGCGAGAAGATCGAGGGGTTTGATCTCGGAAACTCGCCGGCCGAGTATACGCCTGAAACCGTAAAGGACAAAACCGTGGTACTCTGCACTACCAACGGTACAAAGGCGATACGGCGGTCCGGGCCGGCCTCCGATATCTACATAGGCTGTTTTCTGAATCTCTCCTCCGTAACAGCTCTGTTGAGGAGCTCGGAAATACCGGCAGCACTGGTCTGCGCGGGATGGAGGGGCAGAATGTCACTCGAAGATTTACTTTGTGCTGGATACATTATTTACGAACTTATGGAAGATCGGCTGCCGGACAATGCCCCTGACGGCGCGAAAGTTGCTCTTGGTGTTTACGAAAAATTTGGTGACCATTTAGAGAAGGCCATTCGATCGTCGAGCCATGCCCGGCGGTTAAAGGGAATTGTGGATGAGAGTGACATCAGTTATTGCTGTCAAATCGATAAAATGACGATATTGCCCAAGTTGGAAGACGGAATCATTCTGAACACTCATGGCTAATAGTAAATCTACAGGAAGCTTGACAGGCGGTTTATCAAGATCCCGTAAGCTGGAGATTATGGGAATCCTGATCATGGCCATCGCCACCTTGCTGGCGTTGAGTATTGTGACCTACAACTCCGCCGATTACGCGCTGATACAATCCCTCTCGGCCGATTCGCTGCTGGCGGTGGATGAGGGCCCGGCTCTGCGCATACAGAACGGGCTGGGTGTGGTAGGGGCCTATCTGTCCTACCTGATGGTTCACTCCCTGTTCGGATATATCAGCATCGTGGTGCCGCTGATTATCCTGGCCTATGGTTGGTATATCTTCCGCGGTAGAGATCTGAAAATGCTGATGTGGCCTACCGCATTCGGAATCTGGTGCATGGTTCTTCTCTCAACCATACTCGGATGGCTCTACAACAACTACGAACTGTTTTCATCGGTTTGGTCCGGCAGCTCCGGGATAGCGATCGCCCGGGTCTTGGAGAATGTTACGGGCATCGGATCGGCTGTGATCCTGGCGGTGCTGTTCGTGGTATCGGTGCTGATGCTGCTGGACCGTGATCTGCAGCATACCGTGGAGGCGGTGAAGGGCTGGATAGCCGAAATCCGATCCACCGTGGATGAGTGGAAAGAGGCCCGACAGGAAAAGCGGCAGCAGAAGAAAAAGGAAAAAGATGATAAGCAGCGAATCAAAAAACAGCAGGCAGCTGAGAAGAAGATCATGCAGGAAGCCCGGCCCGCTGAATCGATCGAGGATATCGTGGAGCGCTCGGAGCAGGAGGACCAGCAGCGCAGAAAAGCGGAGGAGCATGAGGTACGGAGCCTTGATCAGCGACCCCGGGCAGTGATCGACAAGGGCCAGACCAAGAAGGTCGCCGAGGAGGAAACCGAGGATGACGTAGAAGTATCGGTTTATGTGGGAGAAGGCGACGAACAGGCTGATGAACGGGAGCTTGACCGCCAGAACAAGGATAAGGCCAAAGAGGTGCCGGAGATCAAGTACAAATTTCCCACCATCGACCTTCTCGAATCGCCCCCGAATGAGGGCAATGAGGTGGACCTGGATGAGATTCGTGAGAACAAGCGGATCATTCTCGACAAGCTGAAGCGACACAAGATCGAGATACTGAGCATCAATGCGATCGTCGGTCCCACTGTCACGCTCTACGAGCTGGAGCCCGCCCCGGATGTGAAGATCAGCAAGATCGAAAGCTATGCCAACGATCTGAAGATGGCCACTGCAGCCCACGGGCTCCGGATCATCGCTCCGATCCCCGGCAGGTCGGCGGTGGGGATCGAGGTGCCGAACCGGCAGCGTGAGACCGTTTTTATCAAAACAGTGGTAAACACCAAGAAATTTGTGGAATCGGAGGCCGAACTGCCAGTCGCTTTCGGCAAGACGATCGAGAACGAGGTGTTTATGAAGGACCTGACCCAGATGCCCCACCTGCTGATCGCCGGTGCCACGGGATCGGGTAAAACGGTGGGAATCAATACACTTATCACCTGCCTGCTCTACAAATGTCATCCCGACAATCTCAAATTCGTGATGATCGATCCCAAGAAGATCGAACTTTCGCTCTACCGGAACATCCAGAACCATTTCCTGGCGACCCTCCCGGGTTCGGAGGAGCCGATCGTTACCGACACCAACGATGCACTGGAGACCCTGAAAAGCCTGACCAAGGAGATGGATGAGCGCTACGACCTGCTTAAGATGGCGATGGTCAGGGATATCAAGGATTACAACCGCAAATTTGACGACGGCGAGCTGGATGAAGAACTTGGCCACCGCCACCTGCCCTATATTGTAATTGTCGTTGATGAGCTGGCCGACCTGATGATGACCGCCGGAAAACAGATCGAGGAGCCAATTGCACGCCTGGCACAGCTGGCGAGAGCTGTCGGCATACACCTGGTGGTAGCTACCCAGCGCCCCTCCGTGAATGTCATAACTGGTACCATCAAGGCCAACTTCCCGGCGCGCATCGCCTACCAGGTGGCCTCCAAGGTCGACTCCCGCACCATCCTGGATACCATGGGCGCCGATCAGCTGGTGGGCAACGGCGATATGCTCTTTACCAACGGGGGCGGCATGACCCGCATCCAGAACGCCTATGTATCCACCGAAGAGGTGCAGCGTATAACCTCCTTTATCGGTAATCAAAGAGGCTACCAACATCCCTATCACTTGCCCGTTATGGAGGATGAAAGCAGCGGAGACATACCGGATCCGCTCGAGGATATCGATGAGCTCTTTGAGGCGGCCGCCAAGCTGGTGGTGCTGCATCAACAGGGATCGGTATCGCTGCTGCAACGCAAACTGAAAATCGGATACAATCGTGCAGGACGCATCATCGACCAACTTTTCAACGCGGGCATCGTCGGCCCCTACCAGGGCAGCACGGCACGGGATGTGCTGGTTGACAGTGAAGAGGAACTGGAACAGGTGCTGGATGAGCTGGATGAATTCGACGGGTAACAACCATATCTGCAGGCTGACCGGACTTCTGCTTCTAATTATAGCGGTTTCGGTTCCGCTTTCGGCCCAGGATACCCCTTACGATCAGCTCAAACAGAAATTTCAAAGAGGTGAGATTTTCAATGCCGATTTTTCCCACCAGGTGATCGACTCATTTACCGGCGACACGACCTTAAGCAGCGGTATCATTTGGGTTGGTGAGAACCGGTACAAGGTGCTGTCGGAAAACAAGACGATCATGGTTTCCGGGGATATTTCCAGGGTATATGACGAGGATCGCAACCGGTTGATCATCAGCAATTATGAACCTGAGGAAGACGACTTTGCCCCCTCCCGTTTTCTCAACGGAACCGACTCGACCTACCGGGTTACCGAGCAAAGGGAAGCGAATGACCGTATCCATATCCACTTCACCTCCGAAGATCCCTTCGCCGTATTCACCGAGGTGAACGTTACCTTGAACAGCGAGCTTCTGCCTCTGCGGATTTACGCGGTCGATCATGCCGATATCAGGCACACCACCCGATTCAAGACCGGGCGATTTATCAAACCCGGCGAACAGCTTTTTGTGCTCGATTATCCCGACGATGCGGAAATAATTGATATGCGGAATTAGAACGCTCATGCGAAGCAAAGTCATAAAAATCGGATTGACCCTCTTGCTCGGCGGGTTGTTCCTGTGGCTGGCTTTCCGAAATGTACGTTTGCAGGAGGTCTGGGAATTTGCCAGGAACATTCAATTTGGCTGGCTGCTGCCTTTTGCCGTAGTTACCTTTCTCAGCCACGTAGTACGGGCGGAGCGATGGCGCCTGCTGATCGAACATGAAAAGGAGGAGCTTGATCTTTTTGCGCTGATCTCCGCGGTGATGGTTGGCTATATGACCAATCTGGTGGCCCCCCGGGTGGGAGAAGTCGCGCGTCCGGTATATGCGGCCAAACGAGAAGGTCTTAGCTCCTCAAAGCTCATCGGTACGATTGTTCTGGAGCGGATTATCGATATCACCACCATGGGTGTGCTGATGGCGGTGGTTGCCGTGTACCTGGTCTCGGATGTAGCCCTCCTCAGCCAGATATTCGGGGAAGAGACCGTCCGGTTCTTCAGTGAAGGACTGAATATGGCGGAGTGGCTTTGGGGACTCCTGTTTTTGCTTCTGTTTCTGGCGGGGGGATACCTGAGCTGGAAGCTGATCACCTGGCTGGGAGACAGATATGAAAATATTCAATACTGGATCGACCGGGCCAGACAGGGACTGCTGATGTTCAAGGAGGGCATACTATCGGCACGGAAAGTTCAGCGATGGGGATATTTTCTGGTGTTGACCGCCCTGATCTGGCTTGGTTACACCCTCATGTCCTATATCCCCTTCTGGATGTTCGACCTGCAGGAGACCTACCAGCTCGGATTCCTGGATGCACTGACTATAACCGTGATCTCTGCCATAGGAATATCAATTCCATCCCCCGGCGGCATCGGCACCTACCACTATTTTGTGAAGCAGACCCTCATCGTCCTATTTGCCGTTCCTGCGGTTACCAGCCTGGCCTATGCCACCATCACCCATGCTGCCATGGTACTGATCGTTTCCACAAGCACCCCGGTTATATTGGCTATTGATAAATACCGGGCCAGCCGTGACCCGGAGATTCCGATCGTGGAAGAGGAACTGGACCGAACTCCGTAGAAGGCGACCGATTGATTTGCCGGGAATGAGTCCGGCGGGCCTGTACCGGATAATATGGTTGGATCCTGACGGTTAGAATGTTTCAGTCAGAAGGATAAACGGCGGACAGGAACGTTGATATCCCAAATGAAACCGAAAGGATTATTTCCGGTTACAATAAAAAAAGCCGATAAGAGTGCCGGTCGAAGCACTAAAAATTCACGATTTTTTAGTACATTTAAGATTGATTTAAAATGATGAAGCTTCATACCCCGATTGATACTATGCGTCGCCTGAAGAATTTGCTGTTAACAATGTTTGCAGTATTTCTCTGTCCCGCCCTGCTTGCCGGACAGAACAACCAGCAGGGAAATCAGCAGTCGCTGCTGCCGGAGATCGATCCCCAGGATATCGAGATTCGCAGTGAGTTCAAGGCGCGGTTTCCCGGCCTGCGCCGCCAACCGATCCTTGGTTTTGAAACCACCATGCAGGTATACCAGATCGATCCCAACCGGAAACCGTTTATGGAAACCCGCGAGGAGATTGTGGCCAACCTTCCGATCAGCGACTTGACACGTCCCTCTGCACCGGAGTATCAGTTTCCCCCCTTTGCACCCTCGATTCAGGCCTACGGGGAGGCCGGTGTGGGAAGTTATCTGAGCCCGGAGGCCCGGTTCTGGGGGAACTATGATATCAGCAGCCGGAGCTCGGTGGGAGCCACCCTTGACTACCACTCCTCCGACGGGCACCTGGACACACGGGTGAGCAGTTTCCGTTTTCTCAATCTGGATGCGGAATTTGCAACCGACCTCAATGCGCAATCCAAACTGACCGTCGGTGCGGGGCTTCAGAGTGATTTCAATCGCCTCTTCGATCCCGGCCTGGATCCCGTATTTGGAGTGGATCTGCCGCTGGGTTCGGAAAAGAGATACGACGGATATAATGTACAGGCTTCTTTCAGACAGTTTCGCAACACGGTGGAGGGATGGTCGGCCGATGCCCGGTTCAGATCCTACGAGGTGACCATGGACGCCGGGGACCTCTCGGGCGAGATGATGGAATCGACTTATGGAGGCTCCATACAGAAACAGTGGCCCGGCAACAATATCCAGGAGACCTTTGCAGCACGGGTGAAGCTGAGAGGTGGCCGCTACGAGACCGATAACCTGATTGAGGAAACCTGGTATACGGTAAGTGGCGGTGCCCGGTATCAGCGGCTGTTCAACTACAGTACCCAGCTTACTGCAGCATTTGATCTCTACGCCGTTTCAAATCTCTTCGAAGATAAGATTCATCCCGCCCCGTCGATCGAGGTCAAACACTGGTTAAGCGACAATCTGGTCCTGAGCGGACAGGCCAAAGCGCAGCCTCAGCTGGTTGCCCATGAAAAACTGCACCACCTGAATCGCTTCCTGAATAC
>JAWVYR010000075.1:0-9410 GCA_033722635.1 Balneolaceae bacterium
GGCCAGTCGGCCGTAATAGCGAAGAGTTACGCCCGTATCGGATGGCAGAATCTTGCCAATTTCGGCATCGTGCCGTTTGAATTTACCGATCCGGCCGATTACGAGGATATCGATCAGGGTGATGTGCTGATCTTTAACAACATTCGTAAATGCCTGGAACAGGGCAGTGAGATGACCGTGAAAAACAAGACCAAGGATGTTGAATATACGGTTAAACATACCCTCAGCGACCGGCAGGTCGAAATATTGCTGGAGGGCGGAATCATCAACTACTTCAAAAAACACAAGAAATAAACCATCCGACAACATAAGCCCCGATGAAAGTTGGGGCTTTTTTGTTGATTCCAATTTTTAACCGTTACGCTGAATATCATGGATTACTCTTGGATAAACACGACAATGACGGCTGTTCTGATGGCTGTTCTTTCAACCGCAGGCATATATATCTCTCTAATATTATTAACCAGGCTGTCGGGATTGCGTTCTTTTTCCAAGCTGTCGAGCTTTGATTTTGCCATCACCGTGGCTATCGGCTCATTGATAGCAAGTACGGTTATTGCCGAGAATCCCCCCTTGCTACTTGCCATATCAGCACTGCTGGCGTTGTTTGTCATTCAGATGTTTGTGGCCACGCTGCGCCGGTCAAGTTCTTTTATCCGCACGCTGGTTGACAACAAGGCGATACTGCTTATGAAGGGAGAACGGATGCTGGAGAAGAATATGAAAAAAGCCAAGATTAGCCGCTCCGACCTGCTTGCCAAGCTGCGAGAGGCCAATGTGCTGGAGTTAAGCCAGATCCACGCGGTTATCATGGAGTCGACCGGTGATATATCCGTGCTGCATCACGATGGGGAAAACCTGGATTTCGATACGGAACTGCTCGATGACCTGGAGGAGGAGTTTAAAAGCATAGAGACCCATTAAAAAAGGCCACCATATAATATGGCGGCCTTCGTAATTATTCTTCAACCGGTGGTTCAGTTACCCATACCCGTTCCTGTTCGTGTTTCATAGGGCGGCCGCTTTGGTTTCACTACGGGATTGGCTTCTATTTGCTGCATCAGCACATCGATGGCTTTTTCCAACTGCGGATCGGTTCCTTTGGCCAGCTGAGTCGGATTATCCGCTACTTTGATATCGGGTTCCACACCATATCCCTCCGGGAACCACTTGCCGTTGGGATAGTACATCCGAAAGGTCGGTACGGTGATCCCGCCGCCGTCGATCAGCGTCGGCGCTCCAGTAATGCCGATGAGACCGCCCCAGGTACGCGTGCCCACCAGGGGACCCAGCTCCAGCTGTTTGAAATAATCGGGGAATGCATCTCCCCCTGATCCACTCCAGCCGTTGATCAGCATCGCTTTATGACCAAAATGGGCTACCGGCGACCACTGCCAGTCCCTGCCGTCGCGAACTGCCCAGTAAGCCAGTTCGGGACGGTTCAGCAGTTCCACAAACCGGTCGGGAATCTGTCCCCCGCTGTTGAAGCGTTCGTCGATGATGAGTCCTTCCTTATTAAATTGAGCGGTAAACTGGCGAACCAGTTCGGTTTGGCCCTGGGTACCGGTGTTGGGGACGTAGATATACCCTATTTTGCCGCCTGAAGCTTCCTCAACCCGCGACCGGTTGCTGTTGATCCAGGCCAGATGTCTGAGCCTCGTATCGCTTGCAAGAGTCTCAATCAGAACGGTTTTGGCACCATCCATGGACGGTTTATCGTTAACCGTCAGTTGAACGGTCTTTTCCGCCAATCCCTGGAACGCAGCCCACGGATCTTTCGAGGGATCCATCGGAACTCCATTAACTGCGAGGATATAATCCCCTTCACCTATGTTCAGACCGGGTTGGTCGAGGGGGGAACGAATTTCACTGTCCCAGGGTGCTCCGCGGACGATCTTGTCAATACGGTAGGCCCCGTTTTCCAGTTTCCAGTTGATGCCGAGCACCCCCACCCTGCGCCGGTCAGCGTTCTCGGTATCGCCCCCGCCCCGGTAGGTATGGGAGGCGTTGAGTTCGGCGATCATCTCACCGATAACATAATTGACGTCCGAACGGGTTACGGCATCCTCAAGCATCTGCTGGTACTGCTTGCGCTTGGCAGACCAATCAAGGCCGTGAAAATTGGGATCGTAGAAATAATCGCGGACTAATCGCCAGGCATCGTTAAATAGTTGCTGCCATTCCGATCGGGGATCAACCGTCAGTTCCAACTCACCGGTTCGCAGGGATTCACCGAATTCCTGGTCCGGTGCCAGGTCGATGATATGATATTTGCCCCCGCTGTTCACCAGTGCTTTGCTTCGATCTGCGGAGAGCTGGAAGCCAAATGTCTTTTCGATCACAGTCTTCTCTTCCCGCTCTTCGAGGTCGTAGTAGGCGAGGGTTCCGCCCCGGCCGGTCGCTCCGGTACGGGTATTCCGCTGGTAAATCACTTTCCCTGAGGCGGCGTCGAGAGCCCCGAAGTTTCCTGCTTCAACCGGCAGTTTCACCAGCCGCTGTTCAAACCGATCGATATCGATCTCCACCGGATCGGTTTTTTGATCCTTCTCATTCTTTTTTTCTCTATCCTCTTCCTGTTTATCCTTCTCGGTGTCATTCCGAGGTGCCGTGGGAGAGGTGATTTCATTTCGAAGCGGTACGGCAACTATATTCGTAGTATTGGCATAGATCCAAGTGTTGTCCAGATTGCTGTATATAGGATCGAGGGTCCGGCTTGATTTGAAATAAAGATATTTTCCGTCAGGGTCGAAGGACGGGTCGCGGTCGTTGTAGAACCCGGATGTGGCCTGGTGCAGGGCCTTGTTCTTGCTGTCATAAAGGAAAATTGCATTCTTTTGGGTATCCAAACCCCGGCTGAAGGCGATCCAGCGGCTGTCTGCCGACCAGGAGACGGAAAACTGGAACAGCCCGCCATGGTATAGCCACAGGGCCTGATCAATGGTCTCCAATGCTTTTTTGTCTATATCATAAAGCCGGATCCTCATCGCATTATCGATAAATACCAGCTTTCTGCTGTCGGGCGACCAGTAGTGAGCATATTTGAATTTTTCACCGGTGGAGGTGAGTGTCTGCTCCTTCCCATCACCGCCGTTATCTCTGACAACCAGCTCATACTCCCCTGATCGGTCGCTCCAGTAGGCTATCTTTTTGCCGTCAGGCGACCAGGAGGGGAAGCGCTCTGCGATTCCGGAGCTGCGGGTTAAATTCTTTACCGGACCATTTTTTTTCGGAACGGAAAAAATATCGCCCCGGGCCTGGAACAATACCCTCTTGCCGGAAGGGGAGAGGTAGGTGTTCTGAATCAGGTTCTCCACCTGCTCCGCATGCTGTTTGATACTGATAGCATCGGTAACGACATCCACCTCGATCTGACGATACTGTTCGGTTTCCAGATCCATCAGGTAGAGCTTTCCCGCATTTTCAAATACCATATCGGAAGGACCGATAGCGGGGAAATGTACATCGTACTCTGCAAAGTTGGTTACCTGCCGAATATTGCCGTTTTCGGTTTCATACGCCCAGATGTTGTAGCGCAGTTCCGGGCCCCGGTCGGAGATAAAATAGAGCGTGCTGCCGTGCCACATCGGAAGATCGTCGTTGGCATCGTGATTGGTGATGTTTTCGGATGAAAGGGTTTCGAGATTGAACAGGATAATATCCGGCGCCCAGCCACCGCGGTACCGTTTCCAGTTACGGAATACCCTTGTTTTTGGGGTATAGGCTATGAACTTGCCATCAGGGGAGATGGCCCCGAATTCTCCATAGGGGACGGGTAGCTTATCCGGCATACCACCATTTTTTGAAAGCTTATAGAACTGGCTGTACCGCTGCCGACCGCTTTCGCGCCTGGTGGCATATAGTATCGACGAGCCATCGGGGTACCAATCCAATACCCGGTCACCCATAGGATGGTGAGTAAGCCGCTTCGGTACTCCACCTCTCGAAGGGAGAACATAGATATCGGTATTTCCGTCATAGTTGGCGTTGTAAGCCACCATGCTTCCATCCGGAGAAAACCGAGGAAAGTTTTCCTGACCGTCGGCATTGGACAGGCGGTGGGCTGTTCCGCCCTTCTTGTTTACAATCCAAATGTCGCCGGCGTAACCGAAGACGATCTGCGTTTCAGATACATCCGGTTGCTGAATCATGCGGGCATTGAGCTGGGCGGCAGCCTGCCCGGCTGTTAGATAGAAAAGAATAAAGAAAAGAGAGAGTGGACGAAGCATAGAAATGATCATTGAAGTTGCGATTTCAAACTTAATATGACGTTATTGACTTGAAAGTGCTATTTGTTTGATGGTTCATCCTGTCGGCGCACCATTATCTGCCTGGCAGGATCATCACTTCGATCGATGTCGGATATTCGGGTGAGTGAAACACCTGGTGGGTTGTGTTGATGAAATCATCCTCCTCCGCCTCAAAGATATTCTCCACGTACTTTTGCGGATTCAGGTCGATCAGCGGGAACCAGGTACTCTGGATATGGATCATGATCTTATGGCCTTTCCTGAAGGTGTGATACACATCCTGGAGGGGCAGATCTACGTAGGTTACCTTTCCCGACTCAAACGGCTCGGGTTCGGAATAGCTGTTGCGGAACCGCCCTCGTATCACCTCGCTGCGCACCATCTGCTGGTAGTAATCCAACTCCACGCCCTCCGGGGTATGTTCATTTTCGGGATAGCTGGCCGGGTAGACATCGATCAGCTTCACCACCCAGTCGGCGGCAGTGCCGGTGGTGGACACGTGGAGATTTGCCAGTATATCCCCGGCCAAGGTCAGATCCCCTTTTAACGGTTCCGTTTCGAAGGTCAACACATCAGGGCGGCGGGCCGCAAAGCGCTGGTCCTCGGTCATATAGGCGTCATCCGGCAGTCTGCCGATGTCGATCTCCTGCGTGAACGGCACGGGATGTTCCAGGTCGCTGACAAATTCCGTATATCGGCTTTCGCTGGACTGGGGCCTGTTGCTATCCAGCCGTTCATTGCCGTGGATATAGAAGGTGTGCTTGCGGGCGTTTTTAGGAGGCCAGCTGTCGAATTCAGTCCACTGTTTCCTGCCGGTGTCGAACATCAGAGCCTCGGGAAGTGCCAGCGAGTCGATGCCTTTCAGGTGGTATTGGAAAAAGGGAAACTCAAGATTTCGCTTGAAAAAGTCCGAGAGGTTGTCTCCATAGTAGATATCTCCGACCAGGTGCGGACCTTCACCTCTCGACCAGTCACCGTGTCCCCAGGGGCCCATGATGATCCGGTTATCCGCCTTCGGATTATTCGCCTCAATATTTTTGTAGATATTCAGAGGGCCGTAGAGATCCTGCGCATCGAACCAACCGCCCACCGTCAGCACTGCGTGATCGATACCCTGCAGGTGGGGGAGGATGTTGCGGGCCTGCCAGAACGCATCGTAGTTGGGATGGTTCTTGAGCTCATTCCAGAAAAAGTTGTCTTCCCGGAAATACCGTTCCGAATTTTTTAAGGGGCCCAGATGGTAGTAGAAATGAAAATCGTCATCGGTTCCGACATCCGGCATCGAATACCAGGAGGTGTCAACGGGACCCTCCTGCTGGATGCCGAAAAGTGGCGTAACCTGCCAGTAACTCAGAAAATAGGCACCATGGTGATGGAAGTCATCGAAGAAGAAGTCCGCAATCGGTGCCTGGGGCGAGGAGGCGACCAGGGCCGGGTGTGCATCGGGCAGGGCCGCAGCAGTGTAGAAACCCGGATAGGAGATGCCCCATTGGCCTACCTTACCATTGTGGTTCGGTATGTTTTTCAGCAGCCATTCGATCGTATCGTAGGTATCGGAGCTTTCGTCTATCTGGTCGGGCGACTCCCGGTTGGGGGTCATGGTGGTGTAGTCGCCCTCCGACATCCATCGCCCCCTAACATCCTGGCATACAAAAATATAACCGGCCTCTATCAGATAAGGGTTCCCAAAAGAGCTGTCGGTAAAGTCAGGCGTATTGTATGGCCTGCAGCTGTATGGTGTGCGGATCATCAGGATGGGATAGGTGCGGGTAGTGTCTTTGGGGCGATAAACCGCCGTATAGAGCTTGATTCCATCGCGCATCGCTATGCGATGTTCCGATTTTTTGTAATCATCCCGGGTGAACTTCTTTTCCTGCGCTGATGCCGCATCAGGGATGAAAAGAGAAAATGAAACCAGCAGAAAGATGGTGGGGTAAAGTCGATGAATGACATATTTCATGATGATGCACAATCTGGGTTCGTTCTGAATTCCCCTAATTATACCATTCTGAAATTTTTAAGCAAGGTGCAATTGTGTAAAAAGAGGTATTGATTTATCCGATAAAAAGTGTGTATATTAATACACACTGAAATCCACATAAATGACCGGTACATTTGTCATCAATTGCACCACTTCAACAGCATCGCGGGGATAGGATCATGAACGGGGATAAGCTCGGTATCATGCTGTCCGGTCTCTGTGCGGTGCATTGTCTGTTTTTCTCGGCAGCCATAGCACTTCTGCCGCTGCTTCCGGTATCGGCTTCTGTGCATGCGTGGACCCATCCGATTTTCTTTGTACTCATTGTACCCACGGTAATCTACGCACTCCGTAAGTCAACCGCCTCGCTGCGGGTGGTGCTTCCTCTTGTTAGCGGCACGATCGTTGTCGGAATCGCCTGGATCTGGCACGGACCAGACCGGCCGTTTCTGGAGGCGGGATTAACACTGGTGGGCAGCATGCTGTTGATCTGGGGACACTGGATCAATTACAGAGAACTGTTGGCTCTCAATAGACAGGCTTGTTAGTTATGAAACGTCTGAATTTTACCCTCGATACCGAAACCGTTACGCTCTTGAAGGATCTTTCCGAGAAGTTTTATGGAGGTAACAAATCCCAGACGGTCCGCGCTGCGCTGGAGAGCCTGGCTGCCCACGCTGGACACCAGGGCTGGGTGGTGCGGGGTTATACCCCGGTGCGAGTTGAGGATGAGGTATCCTGTCATTCCTGCGGTGAACACTACGCGTCGGGCGAAGTGCTGTACCGCCCGGTATTCGAGCGGGGCAGCAGCCCAAAGGCGCTGAATCATATTCCGGAAGAAAACTGGCTGGATTGTTCGGATTGTGCCGAGAGTCAGTTTCCGGCCTGACGCTGAAACACCAGCTCCTCGAGCTTATGCTGCAGAAACTTCAGGATCGGCCGTCTGGGTGACGTCAAATCGCCAAAACCTCCTCTGAGCTCCTTTACCCAGCGAGCGGATTCCAACGCACAGCCCCAGGAAAGGGTTACTCCGGATCCGCCGTGCCCGTAATTGTTAAACAACTTTTTATCCCCATGGTCGGTGCCCTTCAGGATCAGGTTTCCACTTCTGCTGTTGCCCAGGTACCGGTATCCCGTTGACGCCTCCACCGTGTATGAGCTATCCAGTTTGAACTTGAACGTTGCAGCAAGAATCTCGCGGTTCACCTCCCAGATGGCAGACGGAATCGATTCTCCGCCAATTGCAAGCATATCATCGTGCCCGCTTCCGTCCCAGTTACCCTCGCTGTCCAGAATACCGGGCTGACGGCTTCCGCCAAAAATCCAGCCGTTGCTTCGGGGATAAAAGTAGAGATCGGAAGGATTCCCATCGGGATCGCTGTAGACCGATCGTACCGGCGTATAGTTGTAGGAGGGCACCAGCCCCTCGCTGTTTCTGAAGAGCGGCAAATCGTGAACCTGCAGCAGGTGCCCCCTGAGAACATGAAGAGGTTCCTGAAGATCCAAAAGCTGCGGGGCCCAGATACCGCTACAATTGACAACCAGGTCGGCGGGAAGGGTGGAAAGATCCTCCGGCATCAGTTCCTTTCTGGTTATGGTCCCCCCCGCGCTTCGATACCAGCGATACATTTCCCGGATATACATCGGCCATTCGGCTAGGTAGCAGTTGAAAACCCAGCCGCTGAGTTCGGCGTGCTGCTCACGACGGGGAACAAAAGGATCGTTGCCGGGATCGATCTCCTCCACATTGTTCATCAAATCCAGGTAGGGGGGGCGTTCGCTGGGAAATTCGAAAACCTCATAGTGGCGATGCAGCTTCATGCCCCGGGAGTGATACCGGTGCAGCAGCCTGAACACCTCCAGGGAATGGCCAAAAAGTCGTTCAAGCTGATCGGTTCCGACCGAATGGGGCAGCACCGATGCAGCCGGGTAGAGGCTGGCAAAACGGGGATCACTCTGATCCGGATCGGTAGCCAGTTTATGAGCATAGATCTCGGTATTCAACCCTAGAAGCTGCAGCACGACCCCGGTGGTAATCCCAGTTATTCCGCCACCAATAATTATGACATCGATCTTATCCATTTTGTGCAATCACATCGACCTTCTATAATTTTTTCATCTATTCAAATCGTGCCTGAATCCCGTCAAATCCAGGGCAGATGATTCAGATCCACATTACCTCCGGATAGGATTATTCCGATCTTTTTGTCTGTCGAATTAAATTGCTGACCGAATACGGCAGCCACCGGCACCGCTGCCGAGGGCTCAATGATGATCTTCATCCGCTCCCAGATAAATTTCATCGCATCAACAATCTCCTGTTCCGACACGGTTACGATAGTGGTTACATACTTTTGCAGGCATTCAAATGTCAATTCTCCAAGCGAGGTGCGCAGGCCGTCGGCGATCGTATCGGGGGATTCCACCGGCACCAGTTTCCCTGTTTTCATCGACAGGTAGGCATCATCGGCATTCTCCGGTTCGGTTCCGATCACCTCCGTTGCCGGATTGATCTCGTTAACGACAATCGCAGTCCCGCTAATCAGCCCGCCTCCGCCAACCGGAACCAATATCATATCCAGGTCGGGTTGCTGCTCCAGCAGTTCCACCGCCGCCGTTCCCTGTCCCGCGACGATGCGAGGGTCATTATAGGGATGGATGAAGGTGGCTCCGGTCAGGTTTACTATTCTCTCGAGCTCCTCTTCCCGTGCCTGCTGGGTGGGTTCGCAGAAGGTGATCTCCGCTCCGTAATCCTGTACCGCTTCAACTTTCACCCGGGGGGCATTTTCCGGCATCACGATATAGGCCGGTATATTTCGCCATTTTGCCGAAAGGGCTACGGCCTGGGCGTGATTTCCGGAGGAATGCGTGGCCACACCACGGCGCACCTCCTCATCATCCAGTGAGAATATCGCATTGCTGGCGCCCCTGATTTTAAACGCTCCGACTTTCTGCAGGTTTTCGCATTTAAAAAACACCTGTCCTCCGGTAATGCTGTCTACCTGTCTGTTGGTCAGCACCGGCGTGCGGTGGATACGGTCGGAGATCCTGCTGTGAGCTTTTTTGATGTCACTGAATTCGGGTAGGTCCAAGGTTGATAGTTTTTTATGGTTAGGAATCGGACGGATAAAAAATTCAGTCCGATTGTTTATTGATGACTACCAGTAAAGTGCAATTCGGTA
>JAWVYR010000076.1:0-9364 GCA_033722635.1 Balneolaceae bacterium
CAGGATCGCCCCTCCGGCTTTTGGCTTACGTTGTAATAGTAAATATGAGCCATATTGCCTTCCACATGGATTATCGGATCCCGTATTTTCCAGATGCGTCCCTCGACGGCCGGCATCAGGCTGAGCAGGCTGTCGCGGTTCCAGATCTCATCGTGCTCGTAGAGGGTGAAGTTTTTTTTGGTTATCCGGATCAGGAGCGTGCTGTCCGCCGTGGAAAGGGCGGTAAAGAAGTCGTTCATCGTCTGTACCACTTCCTCCTCTTCGATGGGGGAATCCCTTTCAGTACAGGCCGCAAGGAGAATGGATACGACGAGCAACATGACCTGCAGTCCCCATTTGAAGGCTTCACCAGTGCATTTGGTTTTCATATCAGCAGTTGTTGAATTTTTAAATAACTCACAGACCTCTTTAATTTTTTCAATTTGAAAGGTCGTAGAGATATGCAGTGGCCTCCCTCATCTTCCTGCCACCGTACGGATCGGGAATATGGCCGATCTGTTTACCCATCTCTTCAAAATAGACCCGTATGCTGTCGGGGAAAGGCTGTTCTGGATTCCATTGCGTGTAGAAGAACCACACCCGCTCTTCTCCATCAAATTGTTGAATCTCTTTCCTGAATGAGGCTGCATCGTCGTAACATTTGCTTGATTCCCAATCCGTGATGCCCACTTTGGAGCCGTAAAAATTTAATGCCAGGTTCGACTTGCAATACACAAACAGGATATCGCCGGGCTTCTTTTGCTCTTTCAATTTTTTTAAAACCGGTTGAGATGGTTGAGATATATAGGGTGGGGAGGCGATAGTCAAAAGTATGAGGATCAACGGCACGGCCATCGCCAGTGCCACACCATTCGTTAGGTATTTTAATACTGCAAGGGAACTCCACCCCTGGATCATTTTTATTCCCACGAATCCAAATAACAGCAGCGGCCAGATGGCATACAGCGCCAAACGATCTCTGAACGGCAATACGCCGGCGATGGCCAGGATCAGGCCGGTGAGAAACGGGGCCAGCACGATGAGAGCCTCGGTTCGGTTGGTGCGGAATAAATAATAGATACCGAAGACTGAGAGCATGAGAATCAGAGCCGGGAAAAGTGAAATAACAGGCGGAGCAGCTCCCGGATCAAAGAAGATAAAATGACCCATTGTTCCGTGAACCGCCTGGGGTAACCAGGTGATATAGGAAAGGACCGAATCGGTGGGAGGAAATCCTTTCGACCAGAATGTAACCATATCGCTTCGGGTTCCGGTATCTACTACAAACCAGGCGTAGGCAAAACCCAGCAAGGCTGAAAACGACCAGCATCCACTCACGGTAATCAGGTCGGCCATCGAGGATTTGGCTTCGTCCTTGTACTGGCTGACAAAAACAATCGCAATCAGCAAAGCCGCCAGCGGTACAGCAGGCAGCGATAGCAGTATTCCCATTGCTCCGCCGAGGCCTAACGTCCATACCTCTTTGGTGTCCGGTTTATTTCTGAACAGGTAGAGAGTAGACCAGACCAGGAAAACGGCAACTGCGACATCCCCGCTGTACTGTTTAGCATGCCCCGCATAAGCGATCAGCGGGATGCTTACGGCAAACAGCGCCAGGGTGCTGAAAAGCTTTACACCATTCAGATAGATCCTGCAAATTCGCCAGAAGAATAACAAACCTACTAGGGATAGAATCCAGGGAACTATACGGAAAGACCAGTCATAGTCTCCGAACAGGCTCGTAACTCCTTTCAGGAACACCAGAAAACCCACCGGGGCTACTGCATTGTAGTCCAATGATTCGGTGACAAGTGATGAGATGGAATGGGTCTGAACATTGACGGCAATATTCAATTCGTCTGTCCACATCGAGGAATTGGCTATGAACTGAATGGTTCGCAAACCGACACCGATTAAAAGAACCAGTGCCACCCAGGTTACTTGCGAGGCAAAAATTTTTTTAACGATAGATGGATTTTGATCGGTCATGGTAGGGATAAAGGAATAATTTCTCCCAATTTAGGATTAATCGGAAATTTTGCAAGTACCCGTCCCGATAGGTTCAGCTACCATAGGGAACAATACTTCCATCCCTGACGACCGGTTTCTACCCGAACAGCGACCTCGGTGGTTTGGATTAGAGGTACAAAAGTCACAGAGGTGCAAGGGCAGGGAGGAAGTTCGGCTATTAAGATATGAGTGTTTCTGGATTCGCCCCGGATGTGTAGGAGTGTGGGAGATCCATTTTGGATTTATAGCCGTCATAACAGTCCACTAATTTAATCGGGCAACTAGTCAATTTGGGGTATAAAAAAGCCCGGAAGAGAAACTTCCGGGCTATCGGGCCGTTCGTTAAAATTACCCGTTATGATGGCTGTTGAAAAGGAGCGGTTTCGTCAGTTGTCTATCGCAAACTGGAAGCTGCCGAGAAATTGACGTGTCCCGCCTTCCAGCTGATAGTAAAAATTCAGCGTATGGGTGCCCGCCTCGATAATGTCGTAGTCCACTGTGACGGTATCAAAGGTTTCGTCGTTGAGCGTCCGCTCGGCGATGATGGTGTATTCAGCTGTAAATCCGTCGACCACCGTTCTAACCACCTCTTTAACCTCAAGGCCGATGACCGGATGGTTGAATTCGGCGGTGACTTCGATCGTCTGGTTGATCTGTCCGGCGGTAAATCCATTCGGAGCATAGGCTTTGACGAACGAAGCGGTAAGGGATTCATCCTCAACCGAGGCAGCATTGTCACATCCGTTGAAAGAGTAAGCCAGGAATACCAGAACCAGGCAGTACCAAATAGGTTTTGTTTTCATTTTTATATTGTGTTGAAGTTGTTCGGATAATGCTATCATTATCACAAACACAGATTATCACAGTTTCAGATCTGTTGCAATTCGCATGAAGATGTGAGGGGGGTAACGGGAGCAGCGCCCTATTTGATTTTCAGCAGTAGCTGCCTGATCGTCTCGTCCATGCTGGCATTGCCCCGGTAATAGGTTTCCAGGATCGACCGAAACTCCCGGTCGGCGGTGGTGCCGTAAATTTTTTTAACATCCATCAGCAGCTTGTGCTCGATATCCTGCTGTTCCAGAAGATCCTGGACGATGCGGCCCGTCAGGTAGAACTGGCAGATGTGCCACAGGTAGCCGGGAAACTCCATTCCCATCTCCTCGCTCATCGTGTAGATCCGGGCCCGGAAAGGGCTGGACCGGATGAACAACAGGTGCGTACCTTCGTGAAACAGGGTTTCTATAAAGAGGGTGGTACCGGAGAACGGGTCGAGGGTGGAGATGACAGAGTTCGGCCTTGGGTCGTCCACGGTGTAGGCCCCGGCGAAGTTCGCATAGGCGGTGAGGTCGATGCGCACCCGGGAATCCGGCCACCGGTCGCCTGACACCCGTTCCAGCTCGTCGACGACCGATTCCTCCATTATTTTGATCATTTTTTTGTGCCGGTTGTAGACCCTGCGGTTCCGGGCATCGTGCAGCGGCCAGAAGTGCCGGCGGTAGACCGGCGAGGCGCCGTTCAAGGCTTCTTGGAAAGGAGCTGAAAAATCCGCACCTCCGACCGGTGTTTCCGGATCCTGTTGCTGCAGCCCGACCCGCAGATCGTTCATCCGCAGCAGCGAACGGTCGATCAGATGCTCTCGGTAGTACTCGACCGCCTTCTCCATTGTTGCCGCCTCCTCTGCAGTGAGATGGTTGTAAACCGAGTCCTCGCCGATCTCCAGGAGGGCATATCCATCATCCTGCAGATGTTTCTGCTGGCTTCCCTTGGCCTCCTGGTAGAGGAAATGGTGCAGGTTGATCCAGTAGTGGCTGTGTACGGTGAAATAGCGGGTAGAGTCGATGACGGAGGGCTGGGTTCGGGCATTGTCCGTCAAAGAGCAGAACAGCAGCAAGAAAGAGGCAGCGATTTTCATAAAGCAGTGATTGATTCCCGGTTGAAATATTTATTCCAACAGGGTCAATATAGCGATGATGAAATAATAAGGAGTTTATTATTATAAGTATTGACCGTTTTATTTAATACACATCTTTTAATGTTCAGACCGAAAGAATTGCTTAGCTCTTTTAATCACTCGTGATGATCTGTTTGAATCCCCGGTTCTCTGTATTCCAGAGATAGGAGTACCAGCCAAAACGGATCATATCTCCGGGCATCTCATATTCCTGTTCATATATCCCGATAAAGCGGCCACTTTTGGACCTCTTATAACAGCGGGGTGGATTCAATATTCGTGAATAGGGTGCCTTTTCAGCCTGCTCTTTCAGGGACGTGAAGGTATCGAGTGTAAAAAGCGAATCATAACCGCTGACATCTGCGACCAGCTGATCCATGTTAAGACGGGTGTTTCTTACAACGAGTGCGTAATCCGTGACCGAATCACTATTGAAGTCTCCTTTGCATCCGTAACCTTCCAGGTTTGCGGATGCCGGCGGATCGGTCGTGTATCCTTCACTTTCGGCATAATAAACCGGTTTCAAGCTGTCGGCGGCTACAAGGATGGGAATGCTGTTCAGCTCCTTCGGCTTTAGCATGGGATTTATTTTGAGTTCCGGGATCGTCTGGGCGGGGGCTGTGCTGAAAATTACAGTTAAACAGAATAGAATGAACAGTATTCGAGAAGGCATTGGCTTATTGTTGGGGGTTCTGCAGTTTCACGCCGGGTGGTTCGATGAAATCCTGTATTAAATCGTAAATAAATTTAACTACAGAGTAAAGTATAGATGTGCAACGGTGCAAAGGCACTGATTAGGCACAAAAGTACAGAGACTCAGGGGTACAAAGTAAAAAAGGTACGGAGAGTTAACTCGTTAACACATTCACACCGTAACGTATCCTATTACGATAATCCCGACGGCGCACGGAAGAGCGTATCCAGCAAGGTGAGGCCGATCAACAGCGCCAGGAAGACCAGCGAGAAAAAGAGCAGCATGCCGTTGAAACGTCGGTCCCACCACAGCTGCATGAACACCAACGCCACCAGGCCCGCCTTAAAGAAGGCAATCGTCATCGCTACGATAATCGACCAGGGATTGGGCAGGTGCAAAAAGTGTACGCCGGCGGTGACGATGGTTAGAATGAACAGCGCTATCGCCACCGTCCAGAGGGTCCTGTCGGTTGAAATATGATGGTGATGCTCTTCTGCGTGATGTTCGCTCATGTCGGAAATTCGTTTAGCAGTTGCTAGTCAATTAGGTAGAATAGTGGAAACAGGAAGATCCAGATGATATCCACCAGGTGCCAGTAGAGACCGGTAATCTCCAGCGGCGTGTAATATTCGGGATCGAAATGTTGTTTGTAGGCCCGGACGATCAGCCAAACCATCAGTCCCATGCCCACCACCACGTGAATGCCGTGCAGGCCGGTCATCAGGTAGTAAAGGCTGAAGAAAACGCTGGCCTTGGGATGCTCGAGTCCGCCGTAGCTGTAGGCTTCGCCGGCGTAGATACCCAGTTCGAACTTGTGGGTCCATTCAAAGTATTTGATCACCATAAAGACACCGGCCAGCGCCAGGGTGATCGCCAGGTTGATGATGATATTCTTCTTCTGGTTCAGCTGTGCCGACTTGATCGCCATCGCCACTGTCAGGCTGGATCCGATCAGCACTACGGTGTTAACCCCGCCCCAGATTGCGTTCAGCTCCTGGGAGGCTTCAACAAAAAGTTCGGGGTACCACGCGCGGAAGACGACATAGGCACAGAACAGCCCTCCGAAGAAGAGCACCTCGGTGACCAGGAAGATCCACATGCCGAACTTGGCCGCATCGAACTGCTGGTCGGCGTCCACAAAATGGTGTTGGAAAAATCTTGACTGTGTGGTGGTTGTGTGATTCGCCATTATAATTGCCGTTGCTTGTCTGTGTTATGCTTCCGTTTTGACTTCAGCGCCGTGCTCCACCGAGTGGCCGTTGCTGCCGTCCAGCCCGAGCTGGAACTCCTCCATCGGCTTGTGGTAGTCGTAGGGTCCGTTGACCATCACCGGGGTGTATTCAAAATTGTGGTGAGGTGGCGGGGAGGAGATCTGCCATTCGGTGGCGCGGCTTCCCCAGGGGTTTGCGCCCACCTTTTCGCCGGTATAGAGCGATTTGATCAGGTAGTAGAAGACCATCATGAACCCAATGCCCAGCACGAACGATCCCACGGTCGAGATCTGGTGGTAGATCTGAAACTGGTCGATATAGTTGAAGTACCTTCTCGGCATTCCCTGAGAGCCCATCACGAACTGGGGCAGGAAGGTGATATTGAATCCGAGGAAGATCAGCAGGCAGGCGATCTTGGCCTGCACCTGGTTGTACATCACTCCGAACATCTTCGGCCACCAGTAATGCAATCCCGCAAGGAACGCCATCACCATGCCGCCCACCATCACAAAGTGGAAGTGGGCCACTACGTAGTAGGTGTCGTGCACGTGCACATCGATCGCGAGGGTGGCCAGCGCGATGCCGGTCAGCCCGCCTACGGTGAACAGGAAGAAGAACCCAAATACGTAGAGCAGCGGAGTACTGAGTTGGATCGATCCCTTGTAGAGGGTGGCCAGCCAATTGAAAATCTTGATGCCGGTCGGGATACCCACCAGGAAGGTGAGGAAGGAGAAGATCACCGATGCCATTCCCGCCTGTCCCGAAACGAACATGTGGTGACCCCAGACCAGGAATCCGATAAAGGCGATGGCCAGCGAGGAGATAGCGATGGCCCAGTAGCCGAAGACCGTCTTCTTGGAGAAGGTGGAGATCACCTCGGAGACGATGCCGAATCCGGGAACGATCATAATATACACGGCCGGGTGGCTGTAGAACCAGAACATATGCTGGTAGAGCACCGGGTCGCCGCCGAGGGCGGGATCAAAAATGCCGACACCCAGAATGCGTTCCATGCCGACCAGCGCCAGGGTGATGGCGAGTACCGGGGTGGCCAGGATCTGTATGATGCTGGTCGCGTAAAGCCCCCAGCAGAAGAGGGGGAGCTTGCCCCAGGTGATACCCGGTGCGCGCATCTTGTGGATGGTGGCAATGAAGTTCATCCCTGTCAGGATGGAGGAGAACCCGATGATAAAGACCCCGAGTGTCATCGCGGTGACCGCCCCGCCGGTGGTGGTGGAGTAGGGGGTGTAGAAGGTCCAGCCGGTGTCGATGCCGCCGGCGATAATGGTGTAGACCGCAATCAGCGCCCCTGCCCCGTAAAGATAATAGCTGAGCAGGTTAAGCCTCGGGAAAGCCACATCCTTGGCCCCTACCTGTATCGGCAGGATGAAGTTGCCGAGGATAGCGGGCACCGAGGGCACCAGGAATAGGAAGATCATGATCGCCCCGTGAAGGGTGAACACCTGGTTGTAGATATCCGCCTCGATGAAGGTCTTGGCGGGGGTCCACAGCTCCATGCGGAGCAACAGGGCCAACACACCTCCCACCAGGAAAAAGAAGGCCAGGGATACCAGGTAGAGGATCCCGATCCGTTTGTGGTCAAGCGTGAGGAGCCATGACTTGATTCCCTTGGCGGCGGTCAGGTAGTTGGTATCCGCATATTCCTGTGGCGGCTTGTGTCGCTTGACCTGCAGCCGTTTGACGGTTTTTGTTGCCTCTGCTTCAGCTGTTGCCATATTATTTCAGCGTTTTAATGTATTCTATAATTGCATCAATTTGTTGATCATTCAGCGCGCCCTGGTAGGAAGGCATCACCGGCTGGTAGCCTTCCACAAGCTTGGCATTGGGATCCAGGATCGATTCCCGGAGATAGTTCTCATCCACCTCGATCGACTCGCCTCCCTGGAGCGGCTCCTGGCTGCCGTACTTGCCCTGCCAGGAGGGACCCACCATTTGGGTTCCGTCGGTGGAGTGGCAGGCCATGCATCCCTGCTGCTGGACGAGCTGCTCGCCCCATTCGGCCATCGAGAGCCCGTTGGGCGGTCCGGCGGCTCCTCCGCCGGCGTTGGCTGCCAGCCAATCCTCAAAATCCCCCTGGGCATGGGCGATCACCGTTCCGGTCATGTTGGAGTGGTCGGTTCCGCAGTATTCGGTGCAGAAGATGATCGATTCACCCGGCTCTTTAACCTCGAACCAGAGATCGGTGTAGCGGCCCGGCACCACATCCTGTTTGACCCGGTAGTCGGGGACAAAGAAGGAGTGGATCACATCCTGAGAACTCATCACCAGACGCACGGGACGACCGGCCGGCACATGCAGTTCGCCGGTCGTTTGGGCCCCGTTGGGATACTGAAAGCGCCAGATCCATTTCTGGGCGGTGACGTTAATCTCGTAAGCGTCGTCGGGAATGTTCCGCAGCTCCATGAATCCCTGGTAGCCCCAGGCGAAAACGATCAGCACCATGATGAGGGGAATCACCGACCAGGTTACCTCCAGCTTGTTGTTGTGGGTGATGACCGGGGTGACCTCATTTTCCGATTTCCGGCGGTACTTGAAAACAAAATAGATCAGGGCGATGAGAATGCCGACGGTGATTACCAGGCTGCTGATGTGCACAAACCAGAATACCGAGTCTACCGCAGGAGCCACCGTCGATTTTGCCGGGGGCAGGAACAGATCTCTGATTGCTTCTATCATGAACTCGCTAATTGTCGAATTGGGATTCTTGAATGTCGTTGGGGGTATCCTTCTCCTTCAGCCATAGAAAACCGAGGAATATACCCAGAATTAAAAATGTAACCAAGCCACCGACCTGCATGATCCGCCAGGCCACCGGCACATAGCTGTTGGAGTCGGGATCGTACTGGTAGCAGTACATCAGCACCTGGTCGACGGTATTGCCGATCTTCCCGTCAGCCGCTTCGTATAGTGCGTTGCGCATGTTGAACTCGTCGAATTTGATGCCGTAGAGATAGCGGGTAAGGGATGCATCGGGACTGAGAAACATGATCGCCGCGGCGTGTGCGTATTCGCTCTTCCTGAATTCACCGCGCTGATCGATTTTCTGATAGTTAAAGCCCGCTGCATCAGTTAGCTGTCGGATCGATTCCGGTTTCCCGGTCAGGAAGTGCCACCCCTCTTCGGCGCCCGGCTGACCGAGCTTGTTCAAAATCTCTTTTTTGGTGGCTGAGGCCAGTTGATGGTCCTCATCGGGATCGATGCTGAAGGTGATGATGGTGTAGTCGTCACCGGGCTTCCATTTTAACTGTCTGACGCCGGTATATACCGCGTCGATCACCATCGTACAGAGCATCGGGCATTCATAGTAGACCGGGTTGAGCAACACCGGCTTGTCGCTGTTAAAAAGTTCCCCGATTGTCAGCGAGTCACCCGAGCTGTCGGCAAATTTAAGATGCATCGGTAATTTTTCACCCAGTCGTTCCTCGATACCGACATCCTGCAGGTTGTCGGGCTTTGAATTGTTGAGCTGTCCGATTGCCGCAACCGGCTGCAGCAACA
>JAWVYR010000077.1:0-9223 GCA_033722635.1 Balneolaceae bacterium
TCGGGAACCAGCGAATCTTTTTATCCCCGTTGTCATCCAGCACATAATTTCCGGTCTCATCGTCTTTTACATACTGCCCCACTTTCACCAGGCACTGGCGGCAGTTGCCGGGAATCGAAAGCGAGGGATGGTAACAGAAGAAAGGCACTTCAAGGCCTTCATCCATCATAAACTGAAGCAGCTGAGGACTGCCCTCAAATTCGTAAGTGGTGTTATCTATGACTACTTCTGGCATATATCATTCGAGTGTTAAAAAATTCAGTTAACTTTAAACTCCTGCATGAACCGATTTTTTGCATCGGGCTTCAAATTCATCCCGGAATCGGTTGATCGTGTGGCGTACGGGCCAGGCGGCGGCATCAGCAAGGGCACAGATCGTTCGGCCCTCCATCTGGTTGGTGAGTTCCAGCAGCAGGTCCAGGTCTTTCACTTCGCCTTCCCCGTTTTTAATCTTTATCAGCAGCTTTTCAACCCAACCGGTACCTTCCCGGCAGGGTGTACACTGTCCGCAGGATTCGTGATGGAAAAAATGGGAGATGCGCCAGAGCACCTCCACCATATCGGTGTCCTCGTCCATCACTACCAGTCCCGCCGTACCCATCATGGAGCCGGCCTCCCGAAGCGAATCGGCATTCATGCTGACCCCCTCCAGCATATCAGCTCTCAACACCGGGGTGGAGGCGCCGCCCGGAATCACCGCCTTCAATTTCTTGCCGTTGCGCATGCCGCCGGCTACTTCGTTAATCAGATCGGTCACCGGCACCCCGGTAGGGTATTCATATACCCCCGGCCGGTTCACGTGTCCTGAGATTCCATAGAGCACAGGTCCAGGGTGATTCTCGGCGCCGATTTTTTTGTACCAGTCAGCTCCGTTGTTGATCACCAGCGGTACATTGGCCAGCGTTTCGATATTGTTGACCGTCGTGGGACGTCCCCACAAGCCTTTCTGGGCCGGAAACGGCGGCTTCACGCGTGGGTAGCCCCGTTTGCCCTCCAACGATTCCAGCATTGCCGTTTCTTCCCCGCAGATATAGGCACCGGCTCCGTAGGTCAGGTACATATCGATGCTGATATCGGTGCCCAAAATATTTTCTCCCAGATAACCCCGTTCGTAGGCCTCATCCACCGCTTTCTGCAGCTGGTGATACCAGGATATATACTCACCCCGGATATAGACATAGATCGTATCGATCGTCATCGCGTATGAAGCGATGATCGATCCTTCAATAAAAATGTGCGGATTGAACTCGAAAATCTTGCGATCCTTGAACGTTCCGGGCTCCGACTCATCGCCGTTGGCCGCCAGGTAGCGTGGCCCGCCGTCGGGCTTGGGCATGAAACTCCATTTTAGTCCGGCGTTAAAACCTGCGCCGCCCCGTCCCCGGATGTTGGCCTCTTTAACCTCATTGACTACGTTTTCACGCGACCAGGTATCTTGGTTGTCCAATATCTTTTTCAGCGCTTCATATCCGCCGTTATCCTCGTATACATCGATCTTGTGCAGATCGGGAATATCGGGGATCAGCAGCGGTTCATATGTTCTCCAGTCGTCGGCCATATTCAGGAAGCGGATTGGTTTCTCTTTTCTAGTTCAGGCATCTTCATCGACTCGAATTCCGGTTTCTCGCCCTGCCGCAGGCTGTCGATCAGCTTGTCCACTTTCTCCTTCGTCAGGTTGTTTACATATTCGCCGTTGGTTACCTGGAGCATTGGTGCATACCCGCATGCTCCAAGGCATTCCACCTCCTGGATGGTAAACATGCCGTCATCGGTGGTTTCGCCAACCCGAACGCCCAGCTTATCCTCGAGATAATGGAGGATATCATACCCGCCGCACAGCTGGCAGCTCAGGCAGGTGCATACATCCAGTACATGTTCCCCGACATCATCCTTATAATATTGGGTGTAAAAGCTGGCCACCCCGTGCACATGGGCTTGGGGCAGATCCAGTGTTTCGGCAACCAGCTTTTGCACTTTCGGCTTTACATGCCCGAACTTATTCTGGGCAACCCACAGTGCCTGAAGCGTGGCCGACTTTCGGTCGGGAAATTTGGCAACGATCTTTTCAATCCTGTCGAGCTCTTCTTGTGAAAATGTGTAGTCTTGTTCAGCCATAAATATCTATTTGTCTGCTTCTCCCATTACCGGGTCCAGTCCCCCGATGATCACCACGGTATCGGCCACCATCTCCCCGTCCAGCACATGTTCGAGCACCTGCAGGTTGGCGAAGGAGGGGGCTTTGATCTTCAGTCTCCAGGGATGGCCGGTGCCGTCGCTCTGGATGAAATATCCCAGCTCGCCTTTGGGAGCCTCAACCGCATGATAGCATTCGGCCCCTTCAGGGGGGCAGATGCCGGTATCGGTCATCAAAAAGTCGTGGATCATACCCTCCATGGAGTAGTACACTTCATCCTTGGAGGGATAGGCCTGTTTGGCGTTGTCGGTACGTATCGGTCCCTTGGGCATCTTCTCGACGCATTGCCGGATGATACGAATGCTCTCCCGCATCTCTTCCATGCGCACATAGTATCGGGCCAGGTTGTCACCCTCCAGGCGGGTGGGTACTTCAAATTCGACCTGGTCGTAGCGGCAGTAGGGAGAGAAGGTACGAATGTCGTAAGCAAATCCTGATGCCCTGAGTGATGGTCCGGCGGCCCCGATATCGACTGCCTCTTCGGTCTTGACCACCCCCACACCGTCATTGCGGTCGAAGAAGATGCGATTCCGGTCGAGGGTTTTGTGCCAGTCCTTCAGTTCCTGCGGAAAGGTGTTTACAAAATCCTTGATCATCGCCATGCTGGTCTCGGTTACATCATTGGCGACACCGCCGATACGGGCGTGGGATACAGTGAAGCGGTGGCCCGTGAGCTGGTCAAAAATGTCATAGAGCTTTTCCCGTTCACGGAAGGTCCATATAAAGTAGGAGACCGCCCCGGCATCCATCACCATGGTGCCCAGCCAGAGCAGGTGCGAGGAGATGCGTGCCAGCTCCGCCCCGATCATCCGGATGTAATGGGCCCGTTCGGGAACCTCCACGTCGGCAATTTTTTCCACCGCGGTGCAGAGGGCGACGTTGTTGCTGTAGGGCGACAGGTAGTCCATCCGGTCGGTGTAGGGCATGAACTCCTGGTAGGTTTTGTTCTCCGCGATCTTCTCGACGCCCCGGTGCAGGTAACCGATGTCGATCTTGTTTTTTTCGATAATCTCACCGTTCAGTTGTAGCACCAGACGGAGTACGCCATGGGTCGCCGGATGCTGGGGACCCATATTCAGAATCATCTTGGTTCCCAGCGGATCCTCATCCTCTAGCATCTCGATGGTGGTATGTTTGTCCTCAAGGCTGTCGTACAGGGATCTCTGATGTTCCTTGAAGAACCGCGGGGTGACCTTGTCTGTTAATCTTCCTCTACTCATAGGTATTACCTTCTACTCCTTGTCAGGTTCTGAGCTGGGCAGTTCGATGGAACCCGGGATGCCGATCAGGGGAAACTCCTTGCGCAGTGGATAGTACTCAAAGTCTTCCGGCATGAGAATGCGCCTCAGGTCGGGATGCCCTTCGAACCGGATACCGAACATATCGTAGGTTTCGCGTTCAAACCAGTTGGCCGCTTTCCAGACCGGTGTCACAGAATCGATCACCGGATTCTCCTCCTCCAGCCGCACCTTCAGGAAGAGACGTTGCAGGTCCCGCAGTGATACCAGGTTGTAGATCACTTCGAACCGTTCCCGGGATGTGAACCGGTCGGTACCGATGATATCCGCGAGGTTGATAAAACGGTGTTCCTCCTTCAGGTAACGGCAGATCTCGACGATGGCATCGGCTTCTACATGGACAAAAGTGTCTCCGGATGACTGGTATACATTGACGACATTGCCCGAGTGTTTTTCGGACAGGCCGTCGATCACTTTCTTCAGTTCGGGTGTAAGCTCCAGTTCCATAATCAGGTGTCGAGCATTACGGAGTGTTCGGTTCTGATTTTATCCTGAATTTTCATCAAGGCGTGTATGATCGCGTCAGGCCGGGGCGGGCAGCCGGATATATAGGCATCCACCGGAAGAAAGTTGTCGCAGCCCTGAACCACGCCGTAGCAGCGGTGCATGCCGCCTGTGGAGGCACAGGCACCCATAGCGATGCACCATTTTGGGTCGGGCATCTGGTCCCAGATTCTCCGTATCGCGTGCGCCATTTTGTAATTGACCCAGCCTGCGACGATCATCACGTCGCTTTGCCGGGGGGAAAACCGAAACACCTCCGATCCGAATCGGGAGACATCATATCGAGGGCCTGCAAAGGCCATCATCTCGATGGCGCAGCAGGCCAGTCCCATCGGCATTGGCCAGGCGGCGTTGGAGCGTGCCCAGTTGACCAAGGTGTCGAGTTTGGTGGTGAGGTAACCCTCACCCATTGCACTTTCAATACCCATAGCGTTTGTAGAATCTAATTAGCGGTCCATTAATTGCCTTTTGATGTCCCAGTCGACAGTTCCCTTTTTCAGGGTGTACAGCAGTCCGATAAACAGTACCGCGATAAACACCATCATCGCGACAAAAGCACCGATATCCAGCTCGAGATATCGCACGGCCCAGGGATAGATAAATACCACCTCCAGGTCAAATACGATAAATTCCATAGCAACCAAATAGAAGCTGACTGAATATCGTTCACTGGCTTCACCCACCGGATCCATGCCGCTTTCGTAGGGAACCAGCTTGGTATCATTCGGTCGGTAGGGGCCCAATATCCGGGAGAGTATCATAAAAGCCAGCGCGAGTACAATCGCTACACCGGCCAGGATTAATATGGGTAGATAGTTATTCAGCATCAGCTTTCATTGCTTCAATACGGTGAAAGAAATTAGGGTCAATCCGTTGCAAAGTCAATGCAATTAAGGCAGGGAATATAGGGTTTCTGAATTCCAAAACATATTTAATTGACCCCCGGAATGAATTTAAATCGATTTTAAACTGCCGTTTGGAAATGAACCGAAAAGCATTGATATACCAAACCGCCAGCGGGTTGCAAAACCGGCGCTTCAGTGTACGCCCGCCGGCGCAGCTGTCATTCAACAGGTGGAGTGTATCAGGGCGCCGACCGGCCGTTCGTCAGCCAACTTGTTGTAGGTTTCCACGGCCTCCTCGGTCTGCTTGATCTGGAAGGGTATATCTCTCTCTTCCAGATATTTTTTGGTCTCATCCTTGACCTGCAGCCGTTCATATACTCCGCGGGAAAGAATCACTTCCTCCGATCCCTTCTCAATCAGCTCCTCGACATCGGCCGGCTGGATACCGGGGGAATGTTCGGTGCCGGTTTCATTCCAGTCCCATGAGCGTGATCCGCCCGGCCACAGCTTGACATCTTTATAGGTTTGCCCGTCGCTTGTCCGAACGGAACCCCATGAGAGTTCCTCGATTTTGGGTGATTGACCCTTACTCATGATAATCTTTATGTCTTTTTTGAGTATTTTCTAACGTTTGACAATACAAAACATCTTTCCGCAAAAAGCCGTTTATTGTGTGGCTCGGATGCTGTTTAAGTCTAAGGTAAAAATGCGTAAATTACGTAGCGATCGAACCGCAATCATGTTAAGCAACAGAACGGACAGTAGCTTTGGATAAAATTAAGATGGAGATATTGGGGCTCTCAACGAGTCCGAGTAGCGGGGGCGCCTATGCGCTCATTTTAACGGAAGTCGACGGGAACCGACGGCTGCCGATCATCATCGGTACGTTCGAGGCCCAGGCGATCGCCCTGGAGCTTGAGCATATCAAGCCTCCCCGACCGATGACCCATGACCTGCTGAAGAACGTTATCCAGAGTTTCGGTGCGGAACTGAAGCAGGTGTTTATCAATGACCTGAGCGAGGGCACGTTTTACGCCCAGATCATCTACCGCAACAATGGGGAGCAGGTGGAACAGGACGCCCGACCCAGTGACGCGATCGCTCTTGCCATCCGTTTTGATGCTCCGATTTTTGTAGCCGATGAAGTGCTCGAAGAGGCCGGCATCGTGTCGGATGCCGATGAGCAGACCAGTGCCGCGATCTCCTCCTCAACCGCTGCCTCCGCTGCCTCGGAGCAGAAGCCACCCAGCGAGATGACCAAGCTGGAGAAGCTGGAGAATGAACTCAAAACAGCCATCGAAACCGAGAACTACGAAAAGGCGGCCAGGATCCGGGATGAAATCAAAAAACTGAAGGGATAGACTTGAAGCTCAAAGACTACTCCTTCGATGACCTCCCTCTATCCGATCTTTTTAAATCCTATGTTTCCGACTACGAAGACCTTGCTGAATTCTACAGCGGGAATCCCTATCACATGGAGTTGATCCGGGAACACGCAGAAAAAGTGTCGCTGAAAATCGATGCGCAGAGCACGATTGAGGCTCTCAGTGAATTCAACCACCAATTCGATGTGGACCCGGCGGCCCTGGACCAGATCGATCGTTTTTCGGAGGAGAACGCCCTGGCGATCGTGACCGGCCAGCAACTCGGCATCTACGGCGGGCCACTCTACACGGTATACAAATCGATCACCGCTATCCGGCTTGCCGCACTGCTCGAACAGGAACTGGACATGCCGGTGATCCCGGTATTCTGGCTGGCTGATGAGGATCATGATTTTGAGGAAGTGAAATCGGTAGGCATCCTGGACCGCGATGACCTGCTCCGAATCAGCTATGAAAGAGATGCTGCCGACACACCGCCAGTCTCTGAGATTGTCTTGGATGACCGATTCGAGCAATTTCGCTCGCAGGTAGAGGAGCAGCTGCAGGTCACCGATTTTACCGACCGCCTTTGGACGCTGCTCGATCGGTGTTATCAAGAGGGGGCGACTTTCGGAGAAGCTTTTGGAAAATTGATGGCCGAACTCTTTTCCAAACACGGGTTGGTCTTCGCAGGAAGCAACTTCATATCGATCAAGCGGATGGGACGCGATTGCCTGAAGGCGGCTGTCGAGAATGCCGAACCGTTGAAGGAAGCCCTGGAAAATCAGAGCACGAAGATCGGCAGTCAATTTCATCAGCAGGCTGCGGTATTTGATTCCAACCTGTTTTATCTCGATGAAGAGGCCGGGCGCACCAAGGTTTACAAAAACGAAAGCAACTGGCACACCGACCAGGGAGGGGAATGGTCGACTGAGGAACTGTTGGAGGATATAGAGCAGCGCCCGGAGCGTTTCTCCCCGAATGTGTTTCTGCGCCCCGTTTTTCAGGACCGGATCCTGCCCACGCTTGGGTATGTCGGCGGACCCGGTGAGATCGCTTACTACGGGCAGATGAAACAGGTATATGAACTCTACGAGCTGCAGATGCCGATCGTCTTTCCCCGCATGAGCGGCACCATCGTCGAGCCGGCGATCGACCGTATCCTCGATGAGCTGCCGTTCGAATTGTGGGAGTATGGCAAACGCATCGAGGACCTGGAGTCGGAATTTGTCGATCGGACCGAACAGGTAGATATCGAGTCGATTTTTGAGGATTGGAAACAACAGGTGGAGGAGATATCCGAAGCCAAGGCGAATGAGATCGCTGAGATCGATCCGACCCTGGAGGGAGCTGCAGGCAAAGCCACTGCCGTTTATTCCGGGGAGCTGGACAAGCTGAAGGGGAAAGTATACCGCTCGGTCAAGCAGCAGGAACAAACCCAATTGAACAGGATTGCAAAGATTAAAGCGCAGCTTTTCCCGGAACGACAGATGCAGGAGCGCAGCGTCTCCTTTATCTACTATATGAACAAATATGGACTGGATATCTGGGACCGGCTTATCGAGCAGCTCGAGTTGGAGTATGCACCGGACCGGCACAAACTGATCTATCCCTGATTTGAGTCATTCACAGCAAAAAAAAACGCTCCGCAAAGAACTGCTCGAGCGTAGAAACAGTATCGGTGACGAACAGTACCGCCGGTGGTCGAAGGCGATCATCGACCGCCTGGAAGGTCTGGAGCTCTTTCGGGAAGCACGCACGATACACTGTTATCTTTCGATCAATGAACGCAAAGAGGTGAATACCCTTCCGCTTGCCCGGAAAATGATAGATAGATCGGTCAAGCTTGTAGTACCGATCACTATCATGGAGGATCTGACGCTTGAACATGTGGAGTTGAAATCTTTCGATAACGTTCGGTATAATGAATGGGGCGTACCGGAGCCGACCGGCGGCGAAACGGTTCCCGTTTCCGAACTGGATCTGGTGGTGGTTCCGATGGTGGGCGGTGATGAAGAGGGCAACCGGATGGGGTATGGAAAAGGGTTTTATGACCGGTTCCTGAAAGTGGTCGACTGCCCGAAAATAGGATTGTGTTTCGAGCGTTGTATGGTTGAGTCACTGCCGGTGAATTCTCACGATGTACCGCTGGATGGAATCATCACCGAAAAACGGTTGATAAAATAAGGACTGAATTTTGGCACTGAGTTGCGTAACAACCGGGCCATATTTTCGTAACAGAAGGGCGAAGATAAGTTATATTTTAAGGCTATGAGTGAACAAACAAAAGACAGGGCATCCCGGAAGAATCTCGACTCGATGCTGGAGTTCGACGACCATGAACTGCAGACGACGATGCAGGAATTTCTGAAGGATGAAAAAAAAGCTAGCAACAATATCTGGAATTTTGCCACCATCGCAGGTATTGCGATGTTTTTTGTCGGCATGTTTTATCTGATTCAGTCGATCGGTCTTTCGATCGGACCGAACCTCTCCGGGCTGGTTGAGATGATGCCGCTGGTCGGGGGTATCCTGGTAACGCTGGTAGGATTCGGATTCCTGGTGGGTGATCGGAGTAAGAAAAAGGAACAACAAAAAAAGAAGCGGTCGAGCAAAAAACGCAAGGAGTTTGATTTCGACGCCTATATGGATATGGATGAGGATGCCGATTACAGCCTGGATAACGACCTGGAGGAGAAATATTCGGGTAAAAGCGGGAAAAAAGGCAAAAGCAGATCGGGCAGCCTGAACTACGATTTTTACGCTCTCCATCAACCCAAAAGGCTCTACAAATCGCGCACCGATAAAAAGTGGGCCGGTGTCTGTGGCGGCCTCGCCAAATATTTCGGCATCAGTTCAACGGTTATACGCCTTCTGTTTATCGTCACCTTTTTTGCCGGATCGGGAACATCGCTGTTGGTCTATATCGCCCTGGCGATCGCTCTCGACAAGGAACCGCCCGAGCTGATGGATGATTTCGACTATTGACAGCCGCAGATTGCACGGCTCCCCTTCAAA
>JAWVYR010000078.1:0-9212 GCA_033722635.1 Balneolaceae bacterium
ATTCGCTCGGGTATATCCTCCAAACGGCTGTTGATGGTGACCGAAACCAGGATATGGTTATTGGCGTCCACCGACTTAAGGGTGCGTCCGTAGTCGACCAGGTATTCCTTCAGCTGTTGTTTAAACGTCTGGTAGGCCTGCTTTTCCTGCTGGATCCGCTCCTGCTCAGCCTGTTTGCGTTCCTGTTCGGTTAGTTTTGCCTGTTCCTCAATCTCTTTGGAACGCAATTGCACCGTCGTATTCTTCCCCGATCCGGAAGAGAATACCTCTGCCAGGTTGTATAAGCCTGCAAATGCACTGGATCGATTGATCGTAAAGAAATAGATTGCACCGAAATTGTCGAGTTTTAGGTGGCTCACGTCGCCCCGGATGCGAAATGACTTCTCCTCAACATCCTGTCTGAAGGCGGTTTCAAAAATATTGGCCATCACCTCGAGGTCCAGCCGGCGCTCCTCGTTTTTCTGAGTGGTTGAGATAGAGATCCGTTGGTTGAATTGATCTCTGCTGATATTTCCCTGCCGGTAAGCCTGCAGATCCTGCTTCTTCGCGACAGCGGATATCACCGGTAGCTGTGCCTGTTGCTCCGACTCATCCGATTTGCTGAAAACAGCATTGCCGGTAAAAGTGATACTACCTACCCGGCTGGATGTTTCTGCACCGTATATCAACATCACTTTGTCGTCGCTCTCCAATTGGCCTATGGTGGAGGCGTAATCCTGCAGAAACTCTTTCATTCGAGCGGTGATCGATTCCCTGGTCACTTCCTTCTCGGAATCGCCTTCCGAACTGTATTGAAACATCCAGGACATTTCATTTTCGTCAGAACTTTGTATAAATAAGCCGGACCGTTGCTTAGATATCAAAAATATCACCCCGTAACCGGGAAGATAGGTGCCTCGAATCGAATTGGAACCGATATTGATGGCGCGGCCATGGGAGGATTGCACTTTGAACATCTCCTGGAGGATATTCTCCATAATGTTGATGTCGCGGTTCATCCGTTCCGCGTCAAAATCGCCCGGCTGGGCGTGCATGTTCAGCCCCCACAACAGCAGAGGGATTGTCAATAGATATTTAATCCTGTTTTTCGTTTTCATAATGATCTCATTGGTTAGTTGTTCTCTTCGTAATTCACATTCTGTATCACTTCGCCCAGTACCTGGTTGGCCCGTTGCCAGCGGTAGTTGTTGGCCTCCTGGATACGGTCAAGACTCTGTTCGATAAGCTGAAGATCGTTTTGGCGCTGCAGCTCGAAATAGCGGACCACCTGCAACAGCTGCTGCTGGTGCTGCTGCTGGACCAGTCGTGCATACTCCTCCATCAAAGCGGCGTTTTGCTCGCGTAACTGCTGGAGTATCTCCTGGTTCATGTCGCGTTCGCGCTTTAACTCTTGCTCCGGCATGGCGGCGGATTTAGCAGCCGGCTCGGCAATCTCTTCGCCGCGGTCGGATAAGTTGCTGGCCATATCGGACGCGGTTTCATCGGGAATCGATTCCCGGGAGATCTCCGATTTCTCAAGCGACGGTTGCGGCGTTTGCCCGAAGCTGATCTCCATGCCCGCTGATCCTGTCTGAATATGCAATTGGGCCACCGAGGCAACCATCACCAGCAGTACAAGGCTGGCCGCCATTGCAAAGGCGGTCTTGCCCCATGCAGATTGCGGGAGCAGGTTTCCGGCCTGCCGCAGCCACTGACTGAAGGTACGTTCGCGCGGTTCTACCACCAGCAGCCGTTCGGAGGGTTCCTCGTAGGGAAGCTGCTGCAGCATCGTACGGGTTTTCTGCAGCTCCTGCAGTTCCTCCTGCATGGAGGGATGCTCCCGGAGGTAGTCCTCCAGTTGTTCCTTCTCCTCTTCGCTGATCTCATCGTAGAGGTAATCCATAAAAAGGGATCGTGCCAGTTGGTCATTCATGATCTTTCAAATGCTCTAGTTCCAGGTTCCATTGGTCGAATAATGCTCGCAATGATTTAAGTCCGTAGTACATCCTGGATTTCACCGTATTCTCGGGTTCATCCAGGATATCCGCGATTTCGCGGAATTTCAGTCCTTCATACTCTTTCATGATCACCACGATCCGTTGTTCCACCGGAAGCTGATTCAACGCCTGGTGGAGAATCGACGTCAACTGTTTGTTGGCGATCTCCGCCTCCGGGTTGCTCGCCACTGAGCGGGCCGGTTCCTGACCCACCGCCTCCAGCGGCGCCGACCGCCGGCGTCCAGCACGCTTGGTCTCATCCAGGCAGAGGTTGTTGGCGATCCGGTAGAGCCAGGATGAAAATTTTTCCACGTCATCCAGGGTCCCTATTTTTTTGTACGCTTTGATGAAGGTCTTCTGGGTGATCTCCATCGCCTCGTCGTGGCTGGCGAAGTATCGGTAGGCGAACCGATGAATCCGGTGCTGCCACCGTTCTACCAGCTTGTTGAAGGCGGTAACGTCACCGCCCTGAAATTTTTTTACCAGTTGTGCATCGTTCATCAAAGGTACCCGCTTATTGCCGGTCGGTTATATATATAACGGAAAATCACTTTTCATGCATGCACCCATAGGACGAGGCAGGCCGGAAAAAAGTTTTATAGGGGGAGAATGTGCCTGATTTCCGTACAACAGCCGGTTTTGACGTCGGGTCGGTTAAGGGGAGAGATAACTCAAATGCTGATGTGGGCCCTTTTATCGAGGGGAACTTTAATCTGTGATTGAGATTCCTCGGCGCACTGAGGGATGATAGGGCAGCTATAACCTCGGTTGAAAACCTGAACGAGTCGGTGACCCGGATCTGTGCCTCGGAATGACAGGGGGTGTTTTCTTCGCTTAACCGGCGTTTACGCCGACCAAACCTGTCATTCCGAGACATCCAGCCGTTGACGCCATCCCGGTTGTTGTACGAAATATCCCTGTGTTGCGGGAACGCTTGTAGTACGTCGAGGAATCTCAGTTGTTGAGAAGGGTCCTAATCTCGTACCACACCTCTGGTGCGGTGCGTCACTATTGTTCACGATTCCCGGCTTGTGTGCTAGACCGGGGGTCAGGCGCGAGATATGAACCGCGTTTGAGATTCCTCGGCGCACTGAGGGATGATAGGGCGGCTATAACCTCGGTTGAAAACCTGAACGAGTCGGTGATCCGGGTCTGTGCCTCGGAATGACAAGGGGAGTGGGTTCTTTGCTTAGCCGGCATTTACACCGACCAAAGCTGTCATTCCGAGACATCCAGCCGTTGACGGCATCCCGGTTGTTGTATTAAATATTTCGGTGATGCAGGTACGCTTGTAATACGTCGAGGAATCTCAGGTGTTGAAAAGGGCCCTTCTATGGAGTTGAAATGAGAGCCCTGTTTAAAAATCCGATCCGCCAGCAGACGGATCCTTCGTCGTTCCTCTTCTGAGTGATGGTAGAAAAAAAATCACACCTCCGTGGCCTCCAAGCCGGCCAGCTCCCTTACTTTCTGTACGATACCGTCCGGACCGATGCCCACCTCGTCATGCAGCTGGCGCTGGGTACCGTGCTCGACCACCCGGTCGGGCACGCCCATGATGGTCACCGGAACGCGCTGATCTTTATCGCTCAGGTATTCGACTACGGCGCTGCCGAACCCGCCCATCCGGGTGCCATCCTCAAGCGTGATAATACGCTCGTAGTTGTGGCACACCTCGTTGATCAGATCGGTATCGAGCGGCTTGGCGAAGCGCATGTTGTAGTGTCCGATCTTTATGCCCTCCTGCTCCAGACGTTCAGCGGCCTCAGTTACATAGTTGCCGATCGGACCGAACGTAAGGATCGCCACATCCTCGCCGGAGCGGACCATCTCGCCCTTACCGATCTCCATCGGGCGGAACGCTTTGCGCACCTTCATGCCGGTGGCTTTTCCCCTCGGATAGCGGATCGCCCACGCTGCCTCCTCATACTTGGAAGCGGTAAACATCATATCCCTCAGCTCCTGCTCATTCATCGGTGAGGAGACGATCATGTTGGGTACGGCCCGCAGGTAGGAGATATCGTAGAGCCCGTGATGGGTCGGCCCGTCGGCACCCACCAGCCCGGCGCGGTCGATGCAAAAGACTACCGGCAGTTTCTGTATTGCCACATCGTGAACAACCTGGTCATAGGCGCGCTGCAGGAAGCTTGAATAGATCGCGGCGAAGGGCTTTTTGCCCTCGGCGGCTAGTCCTGCGGCAAAAGTGATGGAATGCTGTTCGGCGATACCCACGTCGAAGGCGCGTTCAGGGAACCGGTTCATCAGCGGCCAGAGGCTCGACCCGCTGGGCATCGCGGGGGTGATCCCGACGATCCGTTCATCCTTCTCAGCCAGTTCCACCACGGCTTCGCCGAACACATGCTGGTACTTGGGTATGTCGGGCCCTTTCTTTTCGGGCGCCAGCGACTTGCCGGTGATCTTGTCGAACGGGCTGCTTTGGGCGTGCCATTTGGTCTGCTCCCGCTCAGCCGGGGCAAATCCTTTGCCTTTGACGGTAACCACATGCAGAAGCTTGGGCCCGTTGATCTCCTTCAGGTCGGAAAGGTGCTTGCGCAGCGTGTCGACGTTATGCCCGTCGACCGGCCCGTAGTATTTGAAACCGAGAGCGCGGAAGAGCGCACCGGGCGTCAGAGCCGCAGTCAATGCATTTTCAAGCTTTGCCGCGTATTTGCGCATCTTTTCGCCGGCCGATTTGAAATGGCCCAACAGATCGTAAATCTCATCACGCAGCTTGTTGAAAGTGCGGCTGGTAGTGATGTCGGTCAGATATTCTTTCAGCGCCCCCACATTGGGGTCGATCGACATGCAGTTGTCGTTAAGAATCACCAGCATGTCGGTGTTCAGGGCGCCTGCATTGTTCAGCGCCTCAAAGGCCAGCCCTGCCGTCATCGCACCGTCGCCGATGACGGCCACCACCTCCTTCTCCTCCTCACTCAGATCACGCGATACCGCCATACCCAGCGCCGCGGATATGGAGGTGCTGGAGTGGCCCACCCCGAAGGTGTCATACTCGCTTTCGCTGCGCTTGGGGAAGCCTGAAATTCCTTCGTATTTGCGGTTGGTGTGAAACTGATCCCGCCGGCCGGTCAGGATCTTGTGGCCGTAGGCCTGGTGGCCTACATCCCAGACCAGCAGATCTTTCGGTGTATCAAAAACGTAGTGCAGGGCAACGGTAAGTTCCACCACGCCGAGGCTGGCGCCGAAATGACCGCCGTGAACCGATACCAGTTCGATGATGTAATCGCGCAGTTCATCACAAACTTCCACCAGCTGTTCTTCATCGAGCTTTTTCAGGTCGGCCGGTGAGTCGATTTTCGACAGAAGCGAACCGGGTTTGATATCGTCAAATTCCATAATCAAGTTTCTTCAGATTTATCTTCTTTATCTTCCTCATTCAATTTCTGATCGTTCACCTTTTCGATGCGCTGCTCAGCATGCTCAAGTATCTCGGTGCAGATGCGGGAGAGCTCAATACCCTCCTCATACAGTTTTATCGATTCTTCCAGGGTGATCGATTCATCCTCCAATTCCGTAACAATCGATTCCAGTCTCGATAAAGCCTCTTCGAAGCCGGGTCGTTCCCGTTCAGCCATAAAATTTTGTTAATGATATTTTTGGGTAATGAACAAACCTTGTTAAAAAATGGTGGCCGGGGAGTTTATTTTCAAAGTTGTATTCACTCGGAATTCAAATTACTAAACAATCTCCCCCCTGCATATAAACTGACATCCGAATATCACTTAACAACAAAATTCTAAACATTAAAAATCACTCCGCTTAATCCAGCTCTTTCTGCATCTCCTCCCGCTTCTTCTTTTGCTGTTTCTTGGTCTCGCGGTCGAACTGCTGGATAAAGGTATCCAGCTCACTACCACTTAAGAACGAGATTTTTTGCGTTTCCTTGTATTGTTCGTAAAAAACGGATATCAGCGCCGCCGAGGGAACGGCGATGATCAGGCCGAGCAGGCCGAACATGAACCCGAACAGCAGCAAAGCCACCATCACCAGCAGGGGATGCAACCCCACATGTTTGCCGACCACCCGGGGTACGATGAAGCCGGACTCCAGCACCTGCTCGATGGCAAAGACGATGTAGATTCCGGGCAGATACTGGTACCACGGATCACCGATGGTGGCGCCGATGATGGTGGATACCGTGATGCTGAACCAGAGCCCGAAAGTGGGAACAAAATTGGTTAGTCCCGCAAAGATACCCAGCAGTACGGGATAAGGAAATCCGACCAGGTAAAATCCCAGGCTGAGATTGAAAGCGCTAATAAGGACCACGATAAACTGCCCCCGGAGGTAGGAGCCGACGATCCGGCTGATCTCGGTGGTATAGTCGGTGGAGATGTCGCGAGGTGTGATCAGGGATCGTACGAACACCCCGATCTTTTCATAATCGCGAATCATGAAGTAGCAGAGAAAGGGCATCAGGATGATGAAGAAAAGCACCCCCACCACACTGCTGATCCCGGTTATATATTGGGAGGAGAGTGTGGTCATGCCGGCATAAAACTGGTCGACCATCAATTCGATCTGGGTTGCCAGTTGAACTTTGATCGTCTCCGTTTCAAAGCCGACCCGTTCGGCCAGTGCCAGGATGCCTGTTTGCTCGATCCACTGTTCGGTGTTGTTGGAGGCTTCGTTGATCACCATTCCGATCTTGCTGAGCTGTTCCAGGATGACCGGGATGCCGAGGAAAAGTCCCAGTGCCAGCAAACCGAGGCTGGCGACGGTAAACATGCCGGCGATCAATCCCCGGGGAATCTTCTTGCGTTCCATCCGCTCCACCAGCGGGTTGATGATGAAGGCGATGATGTAGGCCAGCACAAAGGGGATAAGCAGGTGCCCCGAGTCGTAGACCAGCCAGAGACCGGCAGCAAAGATGGTGGCATAGAGCAGTGCCCGGGCTACCGGCTGCTTGCGGATCGGGTAGAGAATGATACCGATCAGCAGACCGTAGCCCAGCGGATTTATCAGGTGCTCCAGCTTATACATCAGGAAAAGCAGCGCCAAAACCCCACCGGTGAGCAGAACCAGCTGCCCGCGTTCACTCAACCATGAATTTGCGTTTTTTGCCATCTGTGGTGCTTCAATGAGTATTCCAGAGCTGTAAAGTTAAGTTATGCGGCAGAATCGTCCAACTTGAAATATTTTAACGGGTTACCAACTGATATTCCGAATCCTCCGGCCGTCGGAACGAAATATCAGCGCCCGGTCGCGGCTGGTCAGGTACAGTTCGGCTACCGAGGTCCGCAGGCGGTGCAGCACCTCCGGATGGGGATGTCCATACCGGTTTCGCTCGGCGACCGACACTACCGCGATATCCGCGCCGGCCCGTTTCAGGAACGGGCGTGAACTGCTGGTCCGGCTGCCGTGATGGCCGACCTTCAGAAAATCGGTATCCACCAGTGAACCATATCGACGGACGATCGAATCCTCCTGTTTCCGGTAGGCATCGCCGGTAAAAAGAAATTCGGTATGGCCGTAGACCAGCTCTGCAACCAGGGATCGGCGGTTGGGATCATCGACGGTTATTCCGGGTTCGGGTGCATATATAAAGAGTCGTACCGTCGGGTCCAGCCTGATTTTCATTCCCCGTGTGACGGAACGCACGGGGATACCCAGACTGTCGGCTTTGGTCCGGTAAGACCGGTAGAGCTGTGAATCGTACCGGTAGCCGGCATTGTAGATCGTGTCGATCGACACCCGGTCCATGAGCGACAGTATCCCGCCGATATGATCGGCATGGGGATGGGTCAGGATTACGGCGTCAAGATGGGAGAGTCCCTCTTTTTTCATATGGGGCCCGATCACACGGGTGCCGCTGTCGTATCCCGGGGTCCACCGACCGCAGTCGATCAGCAGGGTACTGCCGCCTGCGGTCTCAATGAGTGCAGCATCCCCCTGGCCTACATCAAAAATGGTCACCGTCAGTTCCGGGCCCCGCGTGGTGTGAATCCATCGCTTCACCTGGCCGATCACTAGCAATCCCAGCAGGAGGATCACCATCTTCCATCGAAGCCTGGGGAGGTGGAGAGCAGCGATCGTCAGAATCGCGGCCGTCCATATGCAGAAGAGCATCGGTGAAACGGGGCCGGTGGTGATCCAGCTCCATTCCAGCGATCCGACCTGCTCCACGAAACGGTTCAGTCCGTCGACCAGAAAGCGGACCGGTATATTCAGCCACCAGCCGGCGGCAGGAAAAAGCCAGGCTACCGGAAGCAGGGCAAGACCCAGCGGCACTGCCAGGCCGAGCAGCGGTACCGCCAGGGCGTTGGCGACCGGGCCGATCAGGGAGAACTCCCCGAAGTAGTGGGCCAGCAGGGGATAGAGCCCCACCTGAACGATCAGGGAGACCAGGATGATCATCACCGGCTTCCCATACCAACGGTACCGGATCCACGGCGGAAGCATCCGCTGCAAAACGGGCAGCACCAGCAGGATGATATATACCGCCGCAAAGGAGAGTTGAAAGCCGATCGAAAAGAGGTCGGAGGGATTGATCAGTAGGATGATCAGGGCCGACACCGCGGTCAGGTTTTTGGCATCACGCGCCTTGTGAAAGAGCCGCCCGTAGGTGATGAAGCCGCCGGTGATCGCTGCCCGGCTGACCGATTCGGAAAAGCCGGTAATGCCCGCATAGAACAGCAGCAACCCTGCCAGCAACACCATCCCTGCCTGCCTTCCGTAGCGGAGCGTCCAGAAGAAGGGGATAGCCAGCCAGAAAGGGGCGATGATGAAGCCGACATGGAGCCCCGAAACTGCCATCACATGGGCCAGGCCTGCGCGCGAGAAGCGGATTCGAAGTTCCGGATCCAACTCCTCCTTGTGCCCGATCAGCAGAGCCCGCGCCAACGGGCGGGTCGGCGGATCAAAATTCCGGTCGATAAGCGAAAGCACCCCTTTTCGGATCCGGTGCCAGCCCCGGCGGTATCCATCCTGATGGAGGGAGTGGAGGGTATCCACCGTAATCTGCAGGAGGATTCCCTTTGATGCCAGGTATTGCCGGTAATCAAAATCGTGTGGATTTCGTCGTCCTTCCAGCGGCAGCACGGTGGCGGTTATATGGAGCCGATCTCCGGGCGCCGGCTCCTGCATCGAAGTAAGGTCGGCAGGTTCGATGACGGCCCGCACACTGAGCGCTCTGTCCAGCGTCAGGGTATGGGATACCCGTATCGAATCGGTATGCAAATCGACCAGGTAGTTGCCCGATCGGGAACGCCCCGTTTGGAA
>JAWVYR010000079.1:0-9163 GCA_033722635.1 Balneolaceae bacterium
ATTCTGAGAACCGGGCTCGCCGTACTGAATCCCAAACCATGCAGCTCGGCATCATAATTTGAGACCGGAGGAAACTCTTCCGGCAGATCTATGGTAATTCGGACTTTCTCGTTCGCTCTCTTCAGTGTGGGATCGGTTTCGAACGTACTGGCATCGATCCATCCTTCTATCCCGGTAACCAGTACCTTGAAATGATCACCGCCGAATTCTTTATCCGTTGAACTCGTGGGAAATGATCCGTCCGGTGCATTGATGTCGATTGTGATATTACGGACCCCTTCTGATAGACGCAGTATCGGTGAGGAAAAGGCAAAACCGATGGAAGAGAACTGCATGGTAGCCTCTCCCTCGGACAGATATCTACTGGAGCCGTCGACCGTTTCGATCAACTGCGATTCCCCAAAAGGCCTCCAACCCTCCGATGGCTTTTCCAGCTCTTCTCCCAGCCCGGCTTTCGAGTTGGAAACCGGTTTTTCATATACCCTGAACTGGTCCTCTTTGTCTATAAAGACAGTCTTCAGCTGATCTATTGACGCCTTGTTCAATACCGTTTCCTCTGTCGCCCGGTAAATCACCTGGTTGCCCAACGCATCTTTCCCGGCTTTGAATGCCGTTCCCTTTTCGATTTTATGACTGTCGACATGCTTGGCGATCTCCACCAGCAGATGCACTTGGTCGGGAACCGCATCCTTTCGAGCCAGGCGCAGTACCTCTTCATAGTAAAAATTCAGGTGACGGAGAGTCAGGCTGTTTAAATCCACCTGTGCTTTTTGGAAAAGCTTGAAAAAGGTGAGCAGTAACCCCATCTGCGGATGGTGCCCGCTAAACGATTCAAGCGAATCCTCCACAAAAGAGGGCACTTTTTCCCGTACTGTTTTCAGGGCTCCTATAAATACCGTAGCGACCGATTTCAGGGTCCCATATCCCTCCCTGGACCGCTCCTTGATCCCGCTACCTTTATCCGTCTCATAGATGGAAGTATCGCTTTCGACTTCCTGATAAAAGGTGCGCCAGCTCTCAGCTTCGCCGACGATCCACACATCTTGCAGGGCTGCATCTCCGAGGTCGGCAAATGATGTGAGCTCCAGGCCGCAGAACGCTTCATCTGCCACGTAGCTTTTATTCATCAGGTCGGTACCTACAAATCCTCCTTTGTAGTAGGCCGCTGACTCCCGGAGTTGCTCGCGCAGATCCCCTTTGATCACCCGATCGAGATGACTGTGAAAACTGTATCCTTCCACCGCCTTGCGATACCACCCATCCAGTTCGACGGCCAGTGTGGCAATCAGGTCAAATACTGTTTTAAGGGCTTTTCGTACATCGCGGTACGAGGATGATTCATCGAAGAGCAGTGACTCTGCCTTGTCAAGACAGCGCAGATACAGGTCAGGGTCGCGGTCGGTCAACAGTGCGATCACCGAGGTCATATCCTTTTCGAAGAAAGGGCGCCAATCCCCGTCGGGTTGGTTATCCAAGTCATAGTACTGTATCAGCTGGGCATAATGATTAACGAACCGCACCAGATCGGCCAGCTCCCGTTCATCCACCCTGACGTAGTCGGGATTCAACGCCTCCGGGAACCGCCCTGGCTGGTCAATTCCGCCGCGTATAAGAGGATTTCGATATGTGCAACCGTTGTCTGCCATTATTCGATCTCGGTTCCTTCATTCAGGTAAAAGGGATAGACATAGTTGAACCGCGAATTGGTGCCCTTGATCTTATACTCTATCGTAATCTCGATTTTTCCCTCCGTTTCAAACGGTTCAAGATACAGGTCAAGGAGCCTGATCCGGGGCTCGAAATAGAGGATGGCATCGTTGACGATCTCCTTCATGAGACTAAGCATGGAGGTGTCGATCGGTTCAAAAAGAAATTGTGACAGGTCACAGCCGTATAGCGGCTGCATCACGCGTTCTCCCACCATGGTGGTAAAGAGTATCTGGAGACTTCGGTTTATATCCTCGGCATCTGAGGTCATCCGGACCGACCCACTGCTCCGGTTGAAAGTAGGAGGAAAACTCCATCCCGATCCAAGATACGATTGATCATTTGCCATATTTTTATCCTATTTGAACTGTGGGTTGGCCCACTGCGGCCGAGGCTCCGCAGCCGCACACGTCACCGACCCGCAGTGCAGGCTTGCCGCTGATAAATACCGTGGTGCTGCCCAGTGGAAACGGAGAAGATGGTGGATGAGGAGGCACGATGGGGCATACATGCATATCAGTAGCTACTGCGGCGGGCATACCACCGATCAATACGGTGGGTGCACCGGGTCCTGCAACGGTTCCCCCGTGGTTGGAAGGATCACCTACTCTTGCGGCTGACGGCATAATTAATATGATTAAAATTTATATTCTGTTGTCTGTTTCGCTGCCATTGCTTTTCCTTTAATTGATCTGTACGATAGCCCCTTTCAGAACAGCCGTACCTCCGCTGGAAACCTCGGCACCAGCCGAGCCCTCCGCCTTAAATTGTGCATTGGCTTTTTGCTCGACGTTGACTCCTTCGATATTGACATTGCCGGTAGCTTTGAGCACAATATCTCCCGGGCTATCCAGGGTGATACCGTCTGAATTCATGTTCAACTTGTTGCCATTCTCATCCTCCAGGTTTATCGCCCCTTCATCCTCCGAAAGCTGAATTTTATTTCCATTTGGCGTTTCTATCAGGATGCTTTTTTTGTCATCGTCAAACCATAAACGAAGCTCTTCACGGGTAACAAATCCCTTCTCGTGATTGTCGTCGCTGGCCTGCGTGGGAGCCGGTTTGGCACTGCTGTTCATCATGCCCAATACGACCACGTCCCGGGGATCGTCGTTGATAAACCCGACCACTACTTCATCCCCGATTTCCGGCCGGAAAAAAGATCCCCTGTTCTCTCCCGCATCGAGGGTGGCGATACGCGCCCAGATACCTTCATGTTCGGCATCCACCAGCGGCAGCTTCACCAGGATCCGGTCTTCTCCCTTGGGATCCTCCTGAAGCTGCGTCACCACCCCGATCTGAAGCCCGTTGACGCCCGGCAGCAGCCCGGAGGCACTTTCCTCCATCACATCATCTTCTTTGTAAAACCATCGCGGAGAAAGGCCGAACTCCACATCCAGGTACCAGCGCTCGGTCGAGTAATGCTGCCGAATGCCCGAAACAAAAACTTTTCCGCTGAATCGGTCGCCAACTCCCTTCAGTTCGATGGTGTCGAACGGTTTTAGATCGGGATAGCCCTTGCACCGAACTCTTCCCCTGATCTTGGCTAACCGGCTTTTTAGAAGAGCAGCATCAGCCCACGACTGAAGCTCGGTATCGGGCACCTGCCCACCGTGCCGGAAGGAATATGGATCCGGTCCTATCACACCGGCGAGCTCATCCGCTCCGATATTTCCGGCCGAATCCAGGTCGGGCTCGGCACCGTCGGAATCGATCGTCTCCTGAGAGGCATAATCCCATGCCATCGATTTGACGGCGCTGATCTGGTCGCCCGCATCAATCTGGGCCTCAAAATCAAATATCGTATCACCGTAAATCAAGGTTAGGGACGGGTTGCCGAGTCCGGGTTGTTTGATCACCAACTTGCCGTCGTCTGGCAGGACTGCCTGGCCGTTCATCTCTGCCCTGGACAGCAGAAAGTCCCAGTCGGTGGCGTAATACTGAACCATCCCGGGATGGGTTTGGGAAGTGCTCTCAACTTCACTCTCCAATCCGTAGTCACCGATCAGCTGTTCAAACATGTCGCTGTCGGTCATCTCCGTGAAATACCTGTTCTTTCTACCGGCGGTCAATTTCACAGCCATGTCTTTGCATTCCACCTTGAGCATCGACGGCTCCCCCTCCCTGGCTTGTATTCCATGCTTGATGACCATCCCCTCGAATATCGTGGTATGATCATTATGGTAACCGGCCTTGATCGTGATTTCGGTTCCCGGCTTGAACAGTTCGGTGTTGCTGATGGGAAAATCCTCGGCTGCGGGGTTGCCATCCCTCAGCACCAGCTTAGCAAAAGAAATGCGGTTGACCGATTTCACAACCGTGAATGAAAAAACGTGGTACTTTTCAGGTATCCGTTCTCCCCCCGAATGGATCTCGAATGTAGGTAAGTCAGTAGGTCTGCTGGACGGTATGGTACGTTCGTTTGCCATCTGAAACTATCCTTTCAAAGGAGGAAAAATTAATTTCCTTCCGGTTTCAAGGTTTCTGAAATTAGTGAGGTTGTTCACTTCTGCCACCTGCAGGTAGTAGCCTGCATCACCATAAATGCGGTGGCACATCAACGGAAGAGTATCTCCTTCGTGGACGATCCGCTGATGGGTCAGGTCGGGCGAGGAACTGTCCTCTTTGGCCACCCGCAGTTCATCCTCTACAAATCCGATAAAGGCTGCACTGATTTTGGCTCTGATCGGCTTTCCATCGCTGTCGAAAAGGGTGAACTTGACAGAAACGGTTTTGAGTACGCATTTGAAGCTGAGCGTCCCCCAGTTGACTCTCAGGTTTCTCGGTTCATGTTCATCACCGTTATATTCATAGACGGCGCCGAGAAAATCCTGCACCCGGTCCGGCACATCGATCAATTCGCCGCTTGCCCCTGTCCCGTCGAGTGTAAAGTCGAGAGATAGGTCCTGCGGTTTCATCTTTTTGAAATTGATCTCGGTGGCCGACGTACCGATCCCCTGAGAATCATCATTCTCAATTTCATACTTCAGGGAGTACTCCTGGGGATTGAACATCACCTTAAAGATCTTCTCCTCATCCTTCTGAGAATACTTTGCATCCTTGTAGGGGATGATCTTCAGTTTGGTGAGTTTTCCACTGTTATCAGCCGGCATTATCGCTCCCTTCTTTTATCGATGATTTCCAGCGTCTGATTGACTGCCTTTTCTATGATTCGTTTCTCTTTCTTTTCGGATAGTTTTCCGGATCCGGAGCTTTCGGTATCCTCCGGGCTGACTACTGCTTTGATCACCAGTTCTCGTATCTCAATGGGCATATTTATTCCGCTACAGATTTTGTGAAATATTTGTAGGCCAGCTCCATCGTATCGACGGCCACCTCGTTTTTCGTTGCACTCAGATTCGATACCGACCATTTTACAGGGTAGGCTCCCACGAAATTCCAGTTTATCAGAGGGCCGCCGGGCTGGTTCTGTGATGCCCCCGGAAGTTGCAGGAGGGTGACCTTGACCGTCACGGGGTCGAATACAAAGTTCTCAATCGCATCCCGGAACCACTTCAGCAGGGCGGTATCGGTCAATACCCCTCTTTTGAGCACAAGATTCGGATATTTAGCGGGCTGGGGAAGGCGGTGGGCAAACCGGTTTTCGCCCCCCTCCTTCAGCTCCTCCACCCCGATCTCCGAACTGAGCCCGGATACCTCCTGAAACCGGATGTCGCTGTCGGTGATGTCGTCCAGCCCGATAAATTCGACCAGAAAGAAAAATCCAACTGCTGGATAATCCATCTATCAGATCTTATTCGTTCTGAATCGTCAGGCCCTCATGGGCGATCTCCAGGCTTTCGATCGCCACCTCATTGCCGGTGGCTTTCAGCCCGGGTCCGTCGACCTTCACCGGAAAGGCATTTTTTACTTTCCATGACATCACCGGCTCATGTTCTTCATTGAGGAGATTGATGATCAGGTCCCGCCGTTCTACCTTGTTAAGATTGGTGGTGTTCAGCCACTCGTAGAACTGGTTGTCCCCGTCGACGACTCCCCGCTTGAGAGTGATATTCCCATATTTCTGCAGGCCCGGCATCTTCTGAGCGGTAAATTCCGGGTTGGCCCCGTCGCGATACTCGATCACCTGCGATTCGATATTGAGTCCCGACACTTCGGAGAAGCTGACACTCTCTCCTCCCCATTCAACGGTAAAATGAAACACTGGCAATGGATAAGGCATATTCGTTTCCTCTTTCTAGGTTTGAATTAATTGGTTTCTATCAGGCTTCCTGCATTTTGTGGGAGAATTTCAGGATGATAAACTCCGCGGGGCGTACCACGGCCATCCCGATCTCCACATTCATGCGTCCTTCCAGGATATCCTGCTGGGTCATGGTCAGCCCCAGCCCGACTTTCACAAAAAAGGCCTGATCGGGTTTGGCACCCGCCAATGCGCCGTCGCGCCACTTCTGGGTCAGGTAATTTTCTATCATGGTGCGCACCTTTACCCAGGTGTTGGCGTTGTTGGGTTCGAACACGGCCCAGTAGGTCGACTTCTTCACCGATTCCTCCACCATATTGAAGAAGCGGCGCACTGATATATACCGCCACTCGTTGTCGTTACCGGCGAGGGTGCGGGCGCCCCAGACCAAATGTCCTTTCCCGGTAAAAGTCCGAAGTGCGTTAATTGATTTACCGGCATTTACATCGACATTTAATCCTTTCTGTTCCTCCGAATCGATGATCGTGCTGAATCCTGTAACACTGTTCAGGCTTACATTGGCCGGGGCCTTATGTACGCCTCTGTTACGGTCTACAAAGGCATAGACTCCGGCGATCGCTCCACTGGGAGGCAGCTCCGAGAGTTCATCGTTGATCTTATTCAATACGGATTTATAAGTGGCATAGGCCTCTACCAATGCTGAGTGGTAGGTTGTTTCGTAACCATCCAGACTCTCGCCGAGGCTGTTCAGTGCAGTCGCAAACGCAAGAAATGCCTTGCGAGCAGCCGTCAAGGCAAGTATTCCCTGTTCGCTGTGATCTGCAGCATCGGTATATTTTTGATCGACTTCGGAATCACTGGTATCACTCAAGTCGGTCCAGCTAGACAAAATGTTGCTGGTCATTGACGCGGTGAAAATATCAGCTCCCGAAAAAGGTATCGCCTTACTGTGATAAATGAGGTTTTGATAATTATCCTCCAGGTTATCATCAATGACTGAGTTGATATCCTTTTTGAAATCATCGAAGATATCTCCGGAGCGGCCGTCCACCGAAGAGTGAAAGGTGATGAGTGAATCGGCCAGGTCACTGAGGAACTCATAGATTGAACGAAGATCGCTCTTGTGGTCCTCGATCCCGGAAAATCCTTCCGCGTTGGTCAGATACGTTTCGACAAGCGAATTAAACTCCTGCTGCAGGGTGTCGTTGCCGGAGCCCAAATTATCCTGGACCAATACTTTGTGCATATTTATGTTCTGGTCCGAACTACTCAGACCAGAAATAAAACTGTCGTCGGTTTGGCTGATCTTATTGTGGTTGATAAGATTATCGATCAACTTCTTGATATCCTCATCATCAGTCAGGTTTTTCATCTGAATCACACTGCCCGAATCATCCTGCAGGGTGATATCACGGAATCGCACCTTTTTGGGTAGAGAGGTTTTCAACCACGGGGTGTAGGCTGCTCCATACTTAAGGTTTTTTATACCGATGTTATCTCTGAATTCCTGGACAACATCATCGTGATTTACCGATCCATCTACATTTTTCAAGTCGCAGAGCACCACCCTATCACCCAGTTTCCCGGACTGATCCAATGCAGCTTTCTGAAAATCATACAGTCCGGTATTGCTCAACAATGCTGCATCGGGGGAGCTGATAATTGTTGGTTCATCAATTTTTTTCAACTCAGCAATCCCGTCCATCAAATCACTTTTCTGAATCGGATCTCCATAGTGCCCCACAGAAATGATGTAGCATTTGCCACCGCCATTATCAAAAAACATCCTAAGGCTGTCGTAGAGATAATATTCCTGGCTTAACTCCACTTTTTCAGGATTCTTATTGAGATCCATCGTCACCACCACATTTTCCATCGGTGGTGCACCCCCATAAAACTGTTCAAATTCGGTTATTGAATCGATCTTGTGTGCTTTTTTCATTAAATCGTTCGCGACAATCTCACTTGCTTTTTCCGTATATCCGATAAAAGCGGGAATGGCGGTTTCGACCTCAGCGACCGAGGGGGGAAAGATCGATATCTCTTCAACATATACATCAGGCGTTTTGTAAGTAGGCATTATGTTGTCCTTTCTTTAGGGTTTAGATATATAGATAGACTTCCGATATGTAGTCGGTGCCAGACCCATCCTGTTTTAAAGATCTAACATTTGGATTCGGCAGGTGCTCCATCACATTTCTGCTGGCAGTACTTATTTTCTTTTTAAGGGTCAAATTTTCGAATCCCACCTCCTTAAAGGGTATGTGCTGGTCGGAAAGAAATACCAGGTAATTGTCCGGATACCCGCTCCCGGCTTCCCGGCTGAAGGTGAATCCCTCCCCCTCGATACCGGGATCAACCAGGTTGGCCCCGGTCCGATCGACCACCAGATATCTCCATTTTGTATTGCGATTATGAAAAGCAAGCTTGTAAGCCTGCTGTTGAACCGTTCCATCATCTTTGATAAAACGGTAAGCAGCAGGTACCGCATCGGAATGGTAAAGTTCCACCAAGCCGAATACAGAGGAGAGATCACGGATATTGGCTGCGAAGAATGCATCTTCTTTATTTCCATCGATCCACAATTCGGCCCGGCCCATCGGCAGTGCCCCAAGATCGTATTGAAAGAGAAATCCCTCCTCCGTAATGGGAACGCGTTGAACCGCTTCCAGGTCCAGATCGATAAATTTCAGGCGGGCGGTTTTCTCCGGATTTGAACCGGCAAAAGTGTACCGGTATAAGCCATTTCTGACCGGCATTCGATCTGAATCCGTTACTTTGTTCTCTGGGCTTCCCGGGGTGTGCAGATAGTGAGTACCGTCGGAGACATTGCTTTGAAGATTATTGAAATAATACACAGAGTCCCCGAACGCATGGAAAGGAAGGTCGGTAAAATTCAAAAAGAATGGATTGGCCTGCTTCAACAGGAAAACCAACCGGGTGGGCTTGTCAGGGGCCGTTCGAATCTCCGGAGGAGAAGCAGTCCCCTCCTTGATTTCCCCAATCAGTGAAAATCCGGAAGGGTTTCGGCGGTACAGTATCCCGAGATCAGCCAGGAGCTGCTCCGTTCCTGCTTCGGGCATAACCAAAAAATCGTTGGAAATCTTGGACGAATAATATTCGTGACCTATTTCCAGATTCAATAGCTTTTCAAAGGATGCCATCAGTTTGATTTCTTATTGATATTCACCGATTTAACAGGCAATACCTCAGCCTGGATCTCTTCTTCCCTGATCGTTAGCATTCTCATCTTGTAGAGCACCGACGGCATGTATTTGGCTCCCAGTGCTC
>JAWVYR010000080.1:0-9119 GCA_033722635.1 Balneolaceae bacterium
GGCCGTGCGGTCAGATCATGGTGGCGATCACCAGTGCCACCACCGACATCAGCTTGATCAGGATGTTCAGCGAGGGGCCGGAGGTGTCTTTGAACGGATCACCCACCGTGTCGCCGACTACGGCCGCCTTGTGGGCGTCGGAGCCCTTGCCGTAATGCTCGCCACGGACCTCCACGCCCTCCTCGATCATCTTTTTCGCGTTATCCCAGGCGCCGCCCGCGTTGGACTGGTAGATCGCCATCAGCACCCCGGAAACCAGCACGCCTCCCAGCAGACCACCGAGCATCTGGGCGTTAAGGGCGCCTTCAAGAAACAGTTTCGGTACAAAACCGAAAAGTACCGGTACGAGTACAGCTATAATACCCGGCAATATCATCTCCTTTATTGAGGCTTGGGTGGAGATCTCCACACATTTGCCATATTCTGCTTTTCCATCGGCCGCTTCAAATATTCTGCGGTCCTCCTCCGACCATTCAGTGAGTTTCTTGCCTTTGTTCCGGTTCATCTCATTCAACGCCTCGCCCAGTTCGGGAATGGTGTTGAACTGGCGGCGTACCTCCTCGATCATGAACATCGCTGCGCGCCCTACCGCCTTCATGGAGAGGGCGGAGAAGAGAAACGGCAGCATGGCTCCGATGAAGAGGGAGGCCATCACATAGGGATTGGTGATATCGATCCCCGTAAAGGCATAATCGTGGGTGGCATTGTAGGAGGTGATGAAGGCCGCGAACAGTGCCAGGGCGGTCAGCGCGGCGGAGCCGATAGCAAATCCCTTGCCGATAGCGGCCGTGGTGTTGCCGACCGCATCGAGTTTGTCGGTTCGTTCTCTCACTTCGCCTGGCAGCTCCGACATCTCGGCGATTCCTCCGGCGTTATCCGATATCGGTCCGTAGGCATCAACCGCCAGCTGGATACCGGTGTTGGAGAGCATCCCCACTGCGGCGATGGCAATGCCGTAGAGTCCGGCAAACTGATAGGAAAATACGATGGCAGTGGCGATGATGATGATCGGTATGGCGGTGGAGATCAGTCCCACCCCGACGCCGGCGATGATGTTGGTGGCGGAACCGGTCACCGACTGTTCCACGATCGAACGCACCGGCCCGGTATTGATGCCGGTATAGTGCTCGGTGATGAGTCCGATCAGCAGACCGGCAGCCAGTCCGAAGATGGTGGCCCAAAAGACCCCCATGCTGGTGATCGTGATTTCCGTTCCGTATACCGGATCGGTATAGGTCCAGGTGGAAGGCAGCATCCACTGGATGATAAAGTAGGTGGCGGCCACCATGATGAGGGAGGAACCGAACTCTCCAATATTAAGGGCTTTCTGGGGATTTCCACCCTCTTTCACGCGCACGAAGAAGGTGCCAACGATCGAGGTGATGATGCCGGCACCGGCAAGTACCAGCGGCAGCAGCACACCGCCAAGCCCGTTAAACTGTCCGGCGAACTCGGGGAGGGTCACAAAAACAGCTCCCAGCACCATCGAACCGATGATCGATCCGACATAGGATTCAAACAGGTCGGCTCCCATACCGGCTACATCGCCCACGTTGTCGCCCACATTGTCGGCGATGGTTGCCGGGTTCAGCGGATGGTCCTCGGGAATACCCGACTCAACTTTTCCAACCAGGTCGGCGCCCACATCGGCTGCTTTGGTATAGATGCCGCCGCCTACACGGGCAAAGAGCGCGATCGACGAGGCGCCGAAGGAGAAGCCGGTGATGACGGTGATCACCTTGTTGATGCTCACCGGATCTGTGCCGAACATATTGCTATAGAGCAGAAACAGGGTGCCCAGACCCAGCACGCCGAGCCCCACAACGCCGAGCCCCATTACCGAGCCGCCGGCAAAAGCAATTTTCAATCCTTCGCCCAGGCTCGATCGGGCAGCGTTGGTGGTCCGCACATTGGCTTTGGTGGCTACCTTCATCCCGATAAAACCGGCCAGGCCGGAGCAGAGCGCTCCAACAACAAATGAAAAAGCTACCAGATAGTGGGAGATCTCGGGGTTGGCGGATAGCCCCAGCAGAATGGCGACAGCGACCACAAAGACGGCCAGCACTTTGTATTCGGCTTTCAAAAAAGCCATGGCGCCGTCGGCGATATGATCGCTGATCCGGGACATCTTTTCAGTTCCAACCTCCTGTTTACTGACCCAGCTGGATTTGTAGAAGGTGTACAATAGCGCAACCACTCCGGCGAGCGGAATTAGATAAATGATAGTATTCATAGGTGGATTGAGTTTTAAATGATTTTATGGATTGTCAAAATGTTGACGGTAAATATTCAGTTGAAACGATTCATCGCCTCGTCGATCCCCTCTGTTACCACACAGAGGGCAGCCTCTGCCGCGGTCTTCACGGCCTCATCAATGATATCGCGCTGATCGGTTGAAAATTTCGAAAGTACATAGCTGACCTGGTTTTCATGTGGAAAATCGCTGCCGATGCCGATGCGCAGGCGAGGAAAACGGTCGGTACCCAGCGTTCGGATAATATCTCGCACTCCGTTATGGCCGCCTGCACTGCCCTGGGGACGAAGTCGAATGGTACCTATCGGCAGATCCAGATCGTCGTAACAAACCAGGCATTCCCCGGGAGCTGTCTTGAACCAATGCAAGGCCTGCTGCACCGCATCACCGCTCCGGTTCATATAGGTTGTCGGTTTGACCAGCACTACGCGGTGATTCCGATATCTTGCTTTGGCCGTATAAAACGGACCCTTGCCTGGCGAAAATGCTGCCGACAGATCACCGGCGATCTGGTCGACCACCTCAAAGCCAACGTTGTGGCGTGTACCGGTATATTTGTTTCCCGGGTTTCCCAGACCAACGATTAATATCATTTTTCAGGAGGTACAGGTTGGGAAGAATCCTCTTTTATTCTTTTGATTCTTCCTCTCCGCCTTCGCCTTCTCCTTCCTCAGGGGCTCCTTCTTCCCCTTCTGCAGCTTCGCCTTCAACCGGCTCTTCACCCTCGGGAAGTTCTTCGCCTTCAGGCAGCTCTTCCTCTTCGGGCTCCTCCTCGGTGATAAGTGTGGAGGTAAGCAGGGCCTCGGATTTCGGCGGCGTGATCGTTACGATTGTTCTGCTGTCCTCATCAAGTGACTCGATGCCTTCCAGGTCGAGATCGCGGACATGTACCGAATCTCCAATTTCCAGGTCGGAGATATCCACTGTGTAATCGCCCGGTATCCTGTCCGGGAAGGTCCGGATGCGAAGAATATGCATCGGCTGGAATACACGCCCGCCTTCCTCGGTGACCCCGATCGGGGTTCCGGTGGTGCGGATCGGCACGCTGAGCGTTACCTTGTGATCTTCGTCAAGTACGTAAAAATCAGCGTGTATGGGACGGTCGGTCACCGGATGGAATTCCGTTTTCTTGAGCAGGGTTTTCAGCGATTCCCCGTCCACTTTCAGCTCGATGATCTGACGACGGCTCACGGACAGAATTTTTTCGAGATCGTCCTCGTCGATAGAGATATGGATGTTTTCATCGACGGTTGGCCCGTACACCACGGCCGGCACGCGTTCCGCATCCCTGAGGGCATCGGCCGCTTTTCTGCCGGTTTCTCGCTTCTGGGCTTCCAGTTCTACTGTTGTTGGATTACTCATGGTCTTTGAATATGGATAAGGTTCTGATAAAGTTCTTTAGTCATTGAACAAAGCGCTGATCGTATCGTTCGTATGGATCCGTTGTATCGCCTCCGCAAAGATCCCGGCCACGCTCAGCACCGTGATTTTGTCCGATGGTTTTCGCAACGGTACGGTATCGGTTACCAGCACCTGGTCGATCGGTGAATCCTCGATCCGCTGATACGCAGGGCCCGACAAAATGGGGTGCGTGCAGGTCGCGATGATGTTCAACGCCCCGCGCTCCTTGAGCGCAGTAGCTGCGTTGGTGAGGGTGCCTGCGGTATCGATCAGGTCATCCACGATCAATACGTTTTTGCCTTCCACCTCACCGACGATATTCAACACTTCGGCTACATTCTGTTTGGGACGCCGCTTGTCGATAAACGCAAGCCGGGCGCCCAGCTTTTTGGCATAGGAGCGGGCCATCTTCAGGCTGCCCACATCCGGTGCCACCACAACGAGATTTTCAATAGGATGCTGTTTAAAGTGATCGATAAACAGCCGGCTTGCATACAGGTGATCCAACGGGATGTCAAAAAAACCCTGAATCTGTGCTGCATGCAGGTCCATCGTCAACACCCGGTTGGCCCCTGCTTCGGTCAGCAGATTGGCCATCAGCTTCGAAGCGACCGATACCCTTGGCCGGTCTTTCCGGTCCTGCCGGGCATATCCGAAATAGGGGATCACGGCAGTGACCCTGCTCGCGGATGCCCGCCGGGCCGCATCCAGCATCAGCAGCAGTTCAATAATATTGTCGCCCGGGGGCGGGGTGGATTGCACCACAAAAATATCTTCACCGCGAATGCTCTGCTCATATTTTACATAGAGCTCTCCGTCGGAAAACGGCTTGATCGTTATTTCACCCAGATCAGTTCCATAATACTCTGCAATAGATCTTGCAAGCGCCAGGTTACTGCGACCGGCAAATATGGCTAGTGGTGTATCCAACGAAGCTCAGCAATTCGCGTTATCTGTTTGAACATATAACAAAAGGATGGCTGGTAAGTCATCCTTCGCTTGGGTCATCCGGAACCCTGTTGCCCGGGGAGGATTCGAACCCCCACTGACGGGACCAAAACCCGCTGTCCTGCCATTAGACGACCGGGCAATATCCGTTATTTGACAGATTTAAATGATATGAATTTACCGCTTTTTATTCAAGAATTAATTGCATGTTTGAATACCTGACAGTGCCGGCACCGGCGTGGCAGACAGTACCGTTTGAGCTGGTAAACAGCTCCGATATTCTGCCGGTAGATGGCCGGGTTCAAATCGGTTTTTTCCAACGGAGTGAGAATCGATCCCGGCACCGGTACCTCCACCGATTTCCACCGCTCGAAAGCCCGGTCTTTCAGGGATTGAGAGCCGAATAGATGCCCCAGCAGGTAGAGTGCCGGCAGGTACGCCACGGCGAACAGGATTTGGCGCTGCTGGGCCCCGGGCGGTGGAGTACTCTCGAAGCGTGTGAACAGCTGATCCCACTGCCGCGAGAGGGGTTGATTCATGAACCGCCGCAGGGGAACTTCCCGGATCACTTTTAGCAGTAACGCCGCCTGAGGAATTCTGGCGGAGGGCTGATTAGCAGGTCGGCTCCCTTTGAACTTCCAACCGCCCGCCGCCCGCTTTTCCGGTTCATCGATCCCGGATCGCTGCAGGGCGACGTCGATCAGCTGCTGTGGACTCATCCTGTTTGTGTCGAGCGGTAAGAGTTTGCGGGCCAGCCTGATCATCGGTTCCCGGTTATGGCTGATTCCGAGCACTTCGAAAAGCCCGGTGATCAGCGTCTGTTTCCAGGCCTCGGAGGGGCGCAGATTCGGATCATAATATGCGAGAAGATGGTCGACCTTTTGTTCGAAGTACTCTGTGCGCGCCAGTTCAAGCTGTCGTTGAAATGCTTTTTCGGAGATAAATCGGAGGTTACCAGCACAGGGGATTCGGTCGGTCCGGTTGAACTGCTGTAGCAAGCCGGCCAGGTTTTCCGGCAGATAGGATTTGAGCGGGAGCAGATAAACGGTCGACCCATCGCTCCGCAGGGTGGTTGCACGGGTACCGGTTTCAAAGACCACATGCAGGATGACCCGGTCGTAATTCGAATCCTGGTGGTGCCCGTGGGCGTACCAGTCGGAGGCAGTATGGTGAATCTCGACATCCCCGAACCATCGCAGGCCGTCGACACTGATGGAGGCTCCACAGAAATCGGGACCGTCGGTCTCATTGCGCCGCCCGGGATCATGTAACTCAATCCTCTTCCCGCAGGAGCTTTTCAGCTCCTCGAAATCGAACTGCATTTCAGCCCACAACCATTGTAGAAAATCTTCATGGTATGATACGGGCTGACTTTTATCCATTCGTCAGACTGGAGTTGCTCAATTCGATCTGTTCTGTCGCCTCATAGAGATCGGGTAGGGAATTCTTGACCGTTTTATGAATCGATTCCTGGGTACGCCGCACCTGGGTGGTACCCTTGTCGATGACGGAGCGGCCTTTGTCATCCACCCAGTTGGCGATCTCGGTTGCGTTGTCGGTCATCCATTCGCGGCTTTCCCGTCCGCTTCGGGGCGCCAGCATCAGGCCGGCAGCCACTCCGCAAACAAATGAGGCTGTGGTGATAAGCAGGATTTCCAGTTTTGTTCGATGTGCCATAATGGGCCTCTCTTTCCGGTGAAGATTTACTGTTTGAGGTAATTATACAACTTTGTGATAAGATAACGTATTTTTTCAAAATATCGTATTTTATTGAGAATAGACCGGCATTTTTTTACCTTTGCAGCGTAATTTCAACAACCAATTTGTAGAGCGATGACAGGATCGCAGGAAGTGGTGATGATGGACCGTGACAGGGTCGCTCGCTCCCTGAAGAGAATCTCCTACCAGATCGTGGAGGCCAACCGAACCGACCGGCCGCTGATACTGGCCGGTCTCGGGGATCGAGGTGGGGTGATGGCTGCCCAGTTGGCGGAGATCCTGGCGGAACTGTTTCAGGAGGATATCTCCACCCTGACCCTCCCGAAAGACGGTTCCGGAGCCCCGGACCCGGAACTCTTTTCCGGCGATCCATTCCCGCTCGTAGTGGATGATGTCATCTTTACCGGTGAAACGATGTTCAAGGCGCTGAACCAGCTGTCGAACCATATGGATATGGATGAAGTTCACACGGTTGCATTGGTCGACCGGGGACATCGAAAATTCCCCGTTCTGGCTGAGTTCGTGGGCATGAATATTCCAACCAAGCTCAGGGAACATGTTTCCGTAAAAATAGAGAACGGAGTGATCTCAAAAGTGGTTTTGGAACTTCATTGAAAAAAGGGCATTCTCTTAAACCAAATCTGATCACGACTATTACAACGAAACGACATGATTACAAGATCCATACTTATTCTGACTCTACTCACTCTTGCATCCGTATCGCAGCTGGCTGCCCAGGGGCGTTATCACTCCCCGAACCTGCGTGCATCGGAAAGCAAAGCGTTGATTCGAGCCTCCAACAAGCAACTGGTAAGCGACACCCTGGAGGGGTGGGATGTTGATTGGCGGAACAAGCTGAACGGCTCGCAGGCTGCCTATTCAAACTGGAGCCAGGGCGGTGTCAATACAATCAGCGTTACCGCCTCCACCATATTCAATTTGCGGTACCGGAAAAACCGTTTCGCCTACCTGCTCACCACCAACCTGAAATATGGCAGGGCCCGCATCGAGGGGGAGGGTACCCGAAAGACCGACGACCGTATATCGGTCACCAACAAGTTCAACCACCAGCTGGAAGACCCGCGGTTTAATCTGTTCGGCACTCTGGGTTTCAACACGCAGTTTGATAAGGGATTCAATTATGATACCGATCCCGAAATCCTGATATCCAAATTTTTTGCCCCCGCCTACTTCAACCAGGTGGCCGGCATCGGTTACGTACCCACGGATTACTTTAATGCGGAGGCGGGTTTGGCTATGAAGGAGACGATCGTAGTGGATACCACCCTTTCCACCCGATATGGACTCGACCCGGGAGATACCTTTCGGTTTGAACCCGGTTACTCGATCATTCTCAATTTTGAGAAGAATATCCTCAGCAATGTCAAACTGATCAGCTCGGTCGAAACCTTTACCAATCTCAAAAGGCATATCGATAATACCGACGTAAACTTTTACAATGAGCTGATCGGGGAGATCAACAATTACCTGAGTACTTCGCTGCAGTTTGTGTTGATCTATGATTCCGATTTCTCACGTCAGGTACAGCTGAAGCAGGTGCTCTCCGTCGGGTTTACCTTCAATCTCATGTAATCGGTTTCCCTGCCCGGGCCATACTTAATCGATATCAAACTCGATTCCCTGCGCCAACGGTAGTTCGTCGTTCCAGTTGATGGTGACTGTCTGACGGCGCATGTAGGCTTTCCACGCATCCGATCCCGATTCCCGGCCCCCGCCGGTATCCTTCTCACCGCCGAACGCTCCGCCGATCTCGGCGCCGCTGGTCCCGGTGTTCACATTGGCGATGCCGCAGTCCGATCCCCGGGCACTCAGAAACCGCTCCGCTTCCCTCATGTTTAGGGTGAAGATCGCAGAGCTGAGGCCCATCGATACGGCGTTCTGCATCTCGATCGCTTCATCCAGATCGGTGTATTTGATCAGGTAGAGGATGGGGGCAAACGTTTCCTCCTGCACGATATCCCAGTTGTTCTCCGCTACCGCGATGGCCGGGGTTACGTAGTGGCCGCTGCCGAAGGCCGGATCATCCAGCACCTCACCCCCGCAGACCAGCTCCCCGCCGTTCTCCTGTACCTGCTGCAGGGCGGCTTGCATGCCGGATGCCGCCTGCCCGTCGATGATCGGCCCCACCAGGGTCTCCTCTTCCAGCGGATTGCCGATGTTGACCTGTTCATACAGTTCAACCAAACGCTTTCTGAGAGGTTCAAACACCTCTTCATGAACGAAAAGCCGGCGGGTGGTGGTACAGCGCTGCCCGCAAGTGCCCACGGAGCCGAAGACGGTCGATCGGGCCGCCATCTCGAGATCGGCGTGCTGGGTGACGATCACCGCGTTATTGCCGCTGAGCTCCAGGATTGTTTTGCCCATGCGGGCCGCTACCGTCTGGGATACGGCCCGGCCCATCTGCACGGAACCGGTGGCAGATATCAGGGGGATGCGCTCATCCTCGGCCATCCACTCCCCGACCTCCCGGCCGCCGTTGATCAGGTTGAAAATTCCTTCCGGCAGACCATTTCTCTTGAGTACCTTGCCGACGATTTGTTGAACGGCTACGGAACAGAGCGGTGCTTTTTCCGAGGGTTTCCAGATCATCACATCCCCGCACACGGCTGCGATCATCGCATTCCACGACCATACTGCGACGGGAAAATTGAAGGCGGTGATGATGCCGACCGGGCCCAGCGGCTGCCACTGTTCGTACAGCCGGTGTAGCGGGCGCTCGGAGGTCATCGTCTTGCCATAGAGCATGCGCGACTGCCCTACGGCAAAGTCGCAGATA
>JAWVYR010000081.1:0-9002 GCA_033722635.1 Balneolaceae bacterium
TCAGGCAGGATGTACGTTCTCTTGATTTCGATTTTAATCTTTACGGCATGTTCCGCAGATCCCGGCTCCACGGGATCGGATGATCCGGGAGATACCACTCCCGGTCCGACCTATTACAATGTCCACTTTGATCGGGGCCAGGATACCGGTAACGTGAAGTCCTATATGGATGCGGGACTGCCCAAGCCGGGAGCATGGTCGAACGGTGTGAATATCATGGCCTGGCACCAGGATCCCGACACACAGGAGCAATGGTATCGTACGTGGGCCGAGAATTCAGCTGATCACGGTATCAAGGGGGTCCAGGTGAACATCTACGGATGTCCCAAGGAACGCATCCAAAGCGGTGAACTGCCTTCGATGGCGGTGCTGGCCCGACGGTATTGGACCTCCAGTGAGCCCGGTTTTCTTCAGGATATCGAGCATATGCGTGATGTAATAGCGGACCTGGTCAGTCAAGGCCTGATCGAATATATCATTCTCAGGCCTTTCCAGGAAGCAGGAGCCGGCTACTCGTTTGCATGCGGCTTCACCCCCGATTCTTACCGGGCAACGATCGAATGGTTGGCCAATGATATCTACAAGGATCTTCCAGTGCGTGCGGTCGTATCCCACTGGAACAAGATTACCAATATCGAATCCACCATTCCGGTTCTGGACGATGAAAGTATTGAGGTTTATACGGGCATCTCAATCTATATGCCGAGCTGGCCGCACCGCGATCCCCCTGACGGTGGAGACATGCACCTGGCCGAAGAGCAGCTCGATTTTGCCAGCCGCGCCTGGCAGGCGACCGGTAAAAAGACCTGGATCGTTGAGTTCTGCATCTTTGCAGACAACCGTATCGATCCGGATACAGGTTGGGAAGCCACGGCCCTGCGGGATCGCTCGGCGATACCGGAGTTTTTTGAACACTACCGGGCGATGAGAAACAACGGTCATATCGCCGGTATCACCTGGTTCAATACCACCTTTTCTTTTGATGGAGGACCCATCGACGGTCGATTTGATGCGCCGCAGACCGATCCCGAGGTGTTCAACTGGTGGATGAACGAGGTAAGCGAAGAAAATGGGTACATCTTCGACTAGCCCCGCTTGAACCTGGTGTATCTTCACGATGCTTTTAAGCGGTCTCTGCCGTGTTGGAAATGAATCGGCAGAATGCCCCGCAGGTCTGAATCCAAATAAATCCATCCTGTTTTACCTGTGGCGGTATGCCACTATCAACTCCCGGGTTCATCATCACATTAAACAAATGTAATTTTAGCCCAAAAAAGCAGTTTCTATTATTTAACGGCATTATTCAGCAGGTGCACCCTTACTTCTCTTATTCCGGAATCGGTTAACGGCGGGAGTTTCGGGATCAGAATTGATATATTCGACTTTTAAAGGAGACTGCAAACTTGAATTCAACCTGAGACAGCCATGCGTTTTGAAACGAAAGCCATTCACAGCGGTCTGGATGTGGCCCGCGAATCTTCATCTGTAATTCCATCCATCACTCCAAGCACCATCTTTGAGATCGATCCCGAGGGACGAGCGGAAGAGGACCTTCACTATACCCGCCTTGGCAACCCGAACCGGTTGCAACTGGAGCAGCTGTTGACTGACCTGGAGGGAGGCGAGGATTGTGCGACCTTCTCATCCGGTGTGGCGGCTGCCGCCGCAATGCTGCAGGCCCTGAATCCCGGGGATCATGTAATGCTGCCGGAGGATGTCTACGCCGGTAACCGAAAACTGGTGGAGAGGGTGATGAACCGATGGGGACTTGAAGCCGATTTTATTGACATGACCGACCTGCCGAAAATGGAGGAGCAGATACAGCCACGGACCCGGCTGATCTGGATAGAAACACCCTCGAACCCGATGATGCATATCACCAACATCGCCGAGGTCTGCGCCATGGCGCATGCGCGTGACATCCTGACCTGCGTGGACAACACCTGGCCCTCCCCGGTGAACCAGCAGCCGCTGGAACTGGGGGCTGATTTTGTGCTCCACTCCACGACCAAGTACCTGGGAGGCCACAGCGACCTGCTGGGGGGAGCCATCGTTGCCGGACACAAAGGCCGTATTTTTGAACGTATTCGCGAAATTCAGCAGCTGGGCGGAGCCGTACCTTCACCCAACGATTGCTGGCTGCTCTGCCGAAGCATTCGAACGCTGCCCTACCGGATGCGTGCCCACAACGAACATGCTGACCGTATGGTTGAGTTTCTGCAAAGTACTCCTTCTGTTACCAAAGTGTTCTATCCCGGTTTACAAACCCATGCTGGTCATGAGATCGCCCGGGAACAGATGAACGGATTCGGGGGAATGATCTCATTTCTGATCGACGGCGGGGCCTCGGAAGCCATTGAGATTGTGGGTCGATCAAAACTGATCAAGCGGGCTACCAGCCTGGGAGGTGTGGAGAGCACCTGGGAACACCGCCGGAGCAGCGAGGGGGAGGGATCCAGAACCCCCGAGAATATGATTCGCCTGAGCGTGGGGCTGGAACACCCGGACGACCTGATCGAAGATCTGGAGCAGGCGCTCGGATAAAAGATCGGTTATAAACGTATATTTAATTTAAAGCTGAATTTCAGTACATTTTCCGGTAATTTCCATGATTACAATCAACCTATTGAACTAATTCTTTTCAGCGATGGCCAGAGTAGAAGTGGAAATGCCCCAGATGGGCGAATCGGTAATGGAAGGAACCGTCATCGAGTGGGCTAAAAGCGTGGGCGACCGGGTTGAAGAGGATGAGACTCTCCTCGAAATCGCTACGGACAAAGTGGATACCGAAATCCCCTCGCCACAGTCCGGTGTGCTGGTTGAGATACTGGCTGAAGAAGGCGATACCGTCGAGGTGGGTCAGGCTATTGCAGTGATCGAGACCGATGCAGATCAGGCCGACGTGCAGAGCGGCGACGGACAGGCGGTGTCGGAGGAGGCTGAAGAAACAGATGAGACTGGAGAAACAGAAGCTGAACAGGAAAAAGAACCGGAGGAGGCTACTGCTGGGAAAACAGAAAGTCAGGAGGATGAACAGCAGAAGGCGGAGGAGAAAGAAGAAATAGATGAGGAGGAACCGGCAGCTGCAGAGTCGAAAACGGTGTCCGGCGGTGGGGAAAAATTTGAAGTGAAGATGCCCAAGATGGGCGAGTCGGTCATGGAGGGAACGGTCATCGAGTGGGCCAAGTCGGTCGGCGACGAGGTCGAGGAAGATGAGACTCTTCTCGAGATATCCACCGACAAGGTGGATACCGAGGTGCCCGCTCCCGTGTCGGGTGTGTTGTCAGAAATCCTGGTGGATGAAGGGGATACCGTCGAAGTGGACCAGACGATCGCCATCATCGAGATGGGTGCCTCGGCCGGGGAGATGGCGGCTGAAGAACCGGCCGGTGAGAAGAAGAAGGATGAGAGTACAACCGAAAAAGCCGAAGCTGAAGAAAAAGAAACAGAGAAGGAGACCGAACCGGAGCCGGCTCATGCCGCAGCCACTACCAACGGGGCACCGACCGAGAAAGCCACCGAACCGCAGCGTATCGGTTCCGACGGGAGATTTTACTCACCCCTGGTACGTTCAATCGCCAAGGAAGAGGGGATTTCGCAGGAGGAACTCGAGAGTATCGAAGGATCCGGCAAGGGCGGACGGGTTTCGAAGGATGATGTACTGAACTACCTTGAAGAGCGGGAACAAGAGCCGGAGAAAGTGCCCGCCGAAGCTCGCGAGAAGGAGGAGAAAAAAGCCGAGCCGGAGAAGCCGGAAGCCAAAGTGGAAGCCAGGAAATCGATTTCTGCCGGGGAGCTGGACGTGCAGCGGCCTTCCGACAACGTGGAGATCATCAAGATGGACCGCATGCGAAAGATGATCGCCGAGCATATGATTCGGTCCAAAAAAACCTCTGCCCACGTCACCACCTTTGCGGAAGCGGATGTGACCAACCTGGTCAAATGGAGGGAGGCCAACAAGAAGGAATTTCAGAAACGGACCGGCGTTAAGCTGACCTACACGCCGCTGTTCCTGGAGGCGATTATCCAGGCGATCCGGGAGTTTCCGCTCATCAACAGCTCGTTGAATCTGGAGGATGAGGAGATCGTCCTGAAACGCGATATCAACTTCGGAATCGCGGTGGCGCTCGGAGAGGGCGGCAAAGGAGGATTGATTGTGCCGGTGATCAAGAAGGCGCAGGAGAAAAATCTGGAGGGGCTCGCCAACGAAGTCAATGAACTGGCGGAGAAAGCCCGCACCAAAAACCTGAATCCGGATGACCTCGTTGGCGGTACGATCACCCTGACCAACTACGGCAGCGTCGGCAACCTGATGGGTACGCCGATCATCAACCAGCCCCAGGTAGCGATCTTTGGTACCGGGGTGATTGAAAAGAAACCGGTGGTGATGGAGACCGAGCAGGGCGATGTGATCGCGATCCGCCATATGATGTACCTATCGCTCAGCTACGATCACCGCCTGATCGACGGAGCCCACGGCGGTGCATTCCTGAACCGCGTCAAGGAGCTGCTGGAAGAATTTGATACGGACCGGTCGATCTGAGGGATCGAAAACCTGGACTATTTACTAATGTAAAGGCAACGGCATGAAAGGAATTTTCATGCCGTTTTTTATGTGAATTGATTGCTATGGAAACTGTGAACTCAATAAAGAGCATGCGGGAAACGGTCGGAACCTTCAGGGGGAAGGGAATGAAAGTCGGATTTGTACCGACCATGGGGGCCCTGCATGCGGGCCATCTTTCGCTGATCGATATAGCCCGCGAGCATGCCGATGAGGTAGTGGTGTCGATCTATGTGAATCCCGAGCAGTTCGCTCCCGATGAGGATTTTGAGGAATATCCCAGGCAGATGGATACCGACCTGGATCGCTGCAGGGAAGCAGGCGTATCAGCGGTTTTTACTCCTTCCGACCACGTGATGTATGGAGAGGAAAAATATCTGGGAATCGAGATCGATACGTTGAATGAACATATGGATGGAAAATCGCGCCCCGGTTTCTTCGAGGGAATTGTGCTGGTCGTGAACAAACTATTCAACATCATCGAACCCGATGTAGCCGTTTTCGGTCAGAAGGATATCCAGCAGTACCGCATCCTGGAGCAGATGGTCCGTGAGTTCAACCACCCGGTGCAGCTGAAGATGGGTCCGATAATCCGTGCTAACGACGGACTGGCGCTCAGCAGCCGAAATGCTTACCTGGACGAGGAACAACGGCAAATCGCACCTGGCCTCTACCGGTCGCTAAGATATCTTGAACAGCAGATTGCCGAGAAGCCGGCCAACCTCCAATTGATGATCGATCACCAAAAAAGTGAGCTCGAGGCAAAAGGATTTGAAATTGACTACCTTGCTCTTTTTTCATTCGACCGGATGGTCCCCGTGGATACGGTGGAATCAGATAATAAATATATTCTCGCCGGGGCCGTTTATCTTGGGGATACCCGTTTGATCGATAATATTATTGTTGAACTGTAAACTTGAGTGGAAGCTATGAAATTGACGATGTTTAAATCGAAACTTCACCAGATGAAGGTCACGGAATCCAATCTTCATTATGAGGGAAGCATTACGATCGATCAGGAGCTGCTGGATAAGGCGGGTATTTTGCCCTATGAGAAAGTACAGGTGTTGAACATCACCAATGGGAGCCGGCTTGAAACCTACACCATCGCTGGGGAGAAAGGTTCGAGGGTGTGTTGTCTGAACGGGGCTGCAGCCCGGCTTACCGAAGTGGGAGACCGAATAATCGTAATCGCCTATGCCGAGATGACCCCGGAGGAGGCTCGCAATCACAAGCCGAAAGTGGTGATCGTGGATGAAAACAACGAGCCGAAATCCATTATCGATGATACCTCCTATGCCGACCGCTATGATATGAAGACGGGACTGATCGATAACACGATGAAATAAAACGCCCTTCCGACTCATCGAATTATAGTTAACCGTTTTACAACTATTTACCTGTTATATCAAAATTACGGAAAACTTTTCCCGTCCCTTTCTCGTCATTAATTAAATGGCAATTTAGAACCATGTTCTCAAGGCTTGATTTTGCGATTTAGCTAAATACTACTATTATAGTATAAATATCATACTCAAAACTGTCATCGGATGCTGAAAAAATCGTTGTTCTTCGTCGCTTTGCTTCTCTTAATGCTGATTGTCTGGTTAGCCTTTGGCACCGGATCCGCCGAGGATACACAAATTCTCGTATCTCCGGAAAAGGGAGAGTTCACCGTGAATGTGGCGACTACGGGTGAGTTGAGGGCTCAAAATTCCACCAATATACTGGGACCTCAGGGGGCCCGCGAATTCCGTATATATAACATAAAGATTCAAAAGCTGGTGCCTGAAGGGACCATCGTGGAAAAGGGAGATTTTGTGGCGGAGCTGGACCGGTCCGAAATCATGGGAAAACTTCAGGATGCCCGGCTGGAATTGCAGAAAGTGCAGTCGCAATATGAACAGGCCCAGCTCGACAGCACGCTCACCCTTTCACAGGCCCGTGATAACCTGATCAACCTGGAATACAGCCTGGAAGAACGGCAAATCGCCCTGGAACAGTCGAAATATGAATCCCCGGCCGTCCAGCGCCAGGCGGAGATCGATTTTGAGAAGGCCAAACGACAGCTGAGCCAGGAGAAGAAAAACTATGTGACCAAAGTGAAACAGGCGGAAGCGAAGATCCGTGAAATCGATTCCGATCTGCAGAAGAAGAAAAACGAACTTCAAAAAATCCAGGAGCTGATTAAGGAGTTCACCGTCAATGCGCCTGAAAACGGAATGGTGATCTACCGGCGCAGTTGGAGCGGTAGCAAAACCGTTGAAGGAAGCTCAATCAGTACCTGGAGTCCTGTCGTTGCCGAACTTCCCGACTTCAGTGTAATGGAATCGGTGACCTATGTCAATGAGGTTGATATACAGAAGGTCAAGGAAAATCAGACGGTAGATATCAAGTTGGATGCGATGCCCGAGAAAACTCTGACGGGTGTGGTAACCAGCGTGGCCAATATAGGGGAGCAGCGACCCGATTCCGACTCCAAGGTTTTTGAAGTAGTGATTGAAATCAACGAAGCCGACACGACCCTTCGACCCGCGATGACCACCAGCAACACCATAGAGGTCAATACGCTGGCCGATGCGATGTATGTACCCCTGGAAACGATACATTCGAAGAACGACCGCAGCTTTGTATTTAAACGGCAAGGCGGGTCGCCGGTCATGCAGCAGGTGATACTGGGATTGATCAACGATAACGACGCGGTGATCCACGAAGGACTCGAACCGGAGGATGCGATCTATCTGTCACTGCCCGGCGATACCACCGGTATATCGGTCAGTTACCTCCCGGATTCCATTGTTAACCGATACCGGAATGATGAGCAGTAGCGGATCGGACAAGAAGCGGACGGGAAGCCCAACGCACCGGGATCCCGGGCCGGGAGACTACGAGCTGCCAAATCGATAAATGCGGGAAATACCTTGATACAAAAACTACTCTACAACCTCGAGATTGCGCTTGATGCGATACAGCAGAATGCGCTTCGGTCTATGCTTACCTCGCTCGGCATCATATTTGGGGTGGCTTCTGTGATTGCGATGCTGGCGATCGGACGGGGGGCACAGCAGGAGGTGCTGCAGCAGATGCAGCTGCTGGGCACAAAGAATGTGATTGTGGAACCGATCATCGAGCAGCAGGAGGGCGAGGTAGAGGAGGAGATGGCCAAAACCAGGGAGAAGCAGCGGTATACCCCGGGCCTCACCCTGGAAGATATGAACAGTATCGAAACCTCCATCCCCTACGTAGAATATGTTTCCCCCGAAATCGTAAATGAGACGACCTTTATCCGTTCCGGCCGCATGCGGTCCGGTAAGCTTGTCGGCATCAATCGAAATTATTTCAATATCAACAATTTTGAACTGCTGGCGGGCAACAATTTTACCGGGTTGCAGATCGAACAGTCCCACCCGGTATGTATCATCGGTTATGATGTGAAAACCAAATTCTTTCCGGGTGAAGATCCCATCGGGAAAAAGATCAAAACCGGCAACTTGTGGCTGACCGTCATCGGGGTACTGAAACGCAGAGAGCTAACCACCGAAAATATCGAAAACCTCGGTATCAGAAATTACAATCTTGATATCTATGCTCCGGTGACCACCGTGTTGCTTCGTTTTGGGAACCGTGCGCTGGTAACCCGCAGGGACGTCCAGGAGGCGGAAAGGGAAAACAGCCGCGGCGTGGTCGTCAGTGGCGGCGGCGTGGTTTTCGGTGGGGGCGGGGAGGGCAGTGAGGAGAAGAATGTAAACTATCATCAGATCGACAAACTGATTGTACAGGTAAGCGATACCCGCTACAGTGTGGCCATTGCCGAAATCATTCGGCGGATGCTGAAACGCCGTCACAACGAGGTCATCGACTTTGAAATCATCGTGCCTGAGCTGCTGTTGCAGCAGGAGCAGCGAACCCGGCAAATATTCAATATTGTTCTCTCCTCCATCGCTTCCATCTCCCTGTTGGTGGGAGGCATCGGTATCATGAATATCATGCTGGCATCGGTGGTGGAGCGCTATCGGGAAATAGGGGTAAGAAGAGCGGTGGGTGCGCAGAAATACGATATTCGCCTTCAGTTTTTAACCGAGGCCCTCGCGATCAGTATCACCGGGGGAATCCTGGGGATACTCCTGGGCATTTCCTTTAGCTATGTCATTCAATGGACCGCAGGAATCGTATCCATTGTCTCGATCGCATCGATTGTCATATCATTTGGTGTAGCCCTGGCAATCGGGGTTATCTTCGGATATTTTCCCGCAAAAAGAGCCGCAGATCAAGATCCAGTCCATGCGTTGCGCCATGAATAAAAAATCCTTTTACCTTGTCTTTTTGGCTTTGATTTTTCTGGTCATTCGGATGTCAAACGCCCAACAGAGCAACAACCTCGGTACGCTCACCCTGAATGAATGTATCGATATAGCCCATGAGAACAGTCCCCTGGCAA
>JAWVYR010000082.1:0-8932 GCA_033722635.1 Balneolaceae bacterium
CGGGTGATAGAATGTTGCATAAGTTTGCAGATAAACGTTAGTTCTGGAGGTTAGTTACCCTGACCTTGATCCAATCCGGCTTTCTTCATCGCTTCTTTGGCTTTCTGGTCCATGCCCAGCGTGGTATATACCCGGAACAAGGCTTGCCAGTATTCCTTGTTGTCTGGATCGATCTCTGTAGCGTTTTCATAATATTTCATCGCCTGGCGCAGCATATCGCGGGCTTTCTGGTCAAGCTGTTTCGCTTTCTTATTGTCCTCGGTCAGATTTCGCTCTTCAAACAGCGTAGCAGCTTTATTCTGATAGATGATACCCAGCGTGTTGTAGGCATTGGCATCGTTCGGGCGATATTCAATCACTGTTTTCAATTTCTCCTCTGCCTGGTTTGTCAACTCGCTGATAGAGCTCTGAAGCCCATCGTTGATATTTTGAAGCTTTGTAATTTGCTTCTTCAATTCGGAGGCCTGCTGGCCTGACGACTGTTTCATCTTGCGCTCCAGCTCAAATATTTTATCGTAATTCTTGCTGAGCGAATCGCTTTTCTCCAATGCTCGTTGATAGTAGGTGGTTCCAAGCACCAGGTGATACTGGGGATTCTCCGGATCCTTTTCGATCAATTGCTTTATCGTATTGACTGCATCATCGGTCCGGCCCGCAGCGCTGTAGGCATCGGCGAGTTTCTGAATTACGTTTATATTTTCAGGATAGTAGTTTTGCGCCTCGTTCAGAATCGATATCGCATCGTTCGACTGGTTGTTAACTCTGTAATAATCGGAGAGACGTACATAATCTTCCACAGCTGCGGTATCCTGCAATTCGATCGATTTTTCGAGAGCTGTGATGGCACCGTCCATATCTTCCCGCATGTACTGTACCTGGGAGAGTACGTTCCACGACAACACGCTGTCGGGTATGATCTGGGTGGCGTTCTGCAGGTGCTGGGCAGCTACATCCAGTGGCTGCGGCACGGTCTGTTTCAGGCTGTCGTCGGTGGCGTATGCGATAGCCTTGTTATGCTCTTTGCTCCAGATCGTCCGCAGAACCACATTCATGTTCTCAATTTCTCCGGGAGGATCCTCCATCTTTTCAGCCAAACTCCTTGCTTGGTTGAAGGCTTCCTTCATCCGGTCGTAATAATCGGTTCTTGCGGCAGGATCATTTTCATCCTGGGCTATATCGCCGAGGACAACCCCCTTATAATAGTACCCAAGCGGGTCATTGGGAAACTCGTTGATCGCCTGTTCAGCTGCTTCAAGTGCTTGTTGATAATTCTGGGTTTTCAAATTGTCTTTCACCGTATCGATATGCGGATTGGAGCTCCCGCAACCGATAAAAATCCCTATTATTAGTATAAATGCTAGGTAGTGTAATTTATTCGTCAACATGATTTTACATTCTGTACATTTAAGTTTTGAAGACATGTGAAAGTAACCATATATAGCTCATTCCGCAATATTGAGCCGTAAATTTTATTATATTGAGACGTTTAAAAAGGGCCATGATATAGCAGTTAACACTAACTGAAGGTCATATGTTCGGAAATACCCAATTCAGCGTTAGAAATTCCGACGGATACCGGTTCATCGACCGTCGATCAGCGGATAAAAGTCATCCGGTACTGGTCATGCTGCACGGTATGTTCGGCGGGCTCAGCAATTTTGACCCCCTGATTGAGTATTTAGATGATTATCCGGTTTTTGTTCCCGAAATTCCTGTTTATGATTTCGACCGGGCGGCGCTCAGCATACCCGAACTCTCCCGGTGGGTCTGTGCCGTGCTCGAAAAGCAGGATATCCGCGAACCGGTATTGCTGGGCAATTCGATGGGCGGACATATCGCGCTGGATCTGGCCCTGCGCTTCCCCAAACGGGTCAAGGCACTGGTATTGACCGGTAGTTCCGGTCTGTTTGAAAACGATTTTGGCTCCACGCGTCCCCGCCGCTACGATCGGAGCTATGTCAAGGAGCGGGCATCGCTCACCTTTTACGATGATCTGGTCAATGAATCGATCATCGATGAAATTCTGGAGGTTCTGCAATCCACCCAAAAGCTGGGACGGCTCCTGAGTATCGCCCGCTCTACTCATGAACACAATCTGGAAGACCAGCTTGAGCAGGTCAAGCATCCCGTCCTTTTGGTCTGGGGTGAAGAGGATGTGATCACCCCTCCCGAGGTGGCTGAAACATTTTGCAAAAAACTGCCCAACGCGGAGCTCAAATGGATTCCGAGATGCGGGCATGCCCCGATGATGGAACGACCCCAACCGTTTGCTTTTTATTTGAATGAGTTTCTTTCAAAACTGGAAAATCAATCATTAGGAAGGTATCCGAAATGAAAGAGATCGTACATACATCCGATGCACCCGAAGCGATTGGCCCCTACAGCCAGGCAACCATTCACCGCGGTATTGTCTACTGCTCGGGACAGATTGGGTTGGATCCGGAGACGATGGAATTTGTCGGGGATGATGTGGAAAGCCAGGCAAAGCAGGTGATGGAAAATCTGGAAGCGGTGTTGCTTGAAGCAGGGTCCAGTTTCAACAAGGTGCTGAAGTGCAGCATTTTTCTGGCTGACATGGATGATTTCCAGAGAGTGAACGAAATATACGGCAGCTTTTTCAAATCGGATCCGCCTGCCCGGGAAACAGTGGCCGTAAAAACACTGCCCAAAAACTGCAAGGTCGAGATCAGCTGCATCGCCTATGTCTGAAGGCGAGAAAGGAGATCCGGACGGATATTTCAGTTGAGCAGATAGGATTTTTCCGTCCGGTTACCGGTCCGGTCGGCCACCGACACGGCCACTCGCATGCTATCTTTCGGCTTGAACTGGGGATGGTAGTAGATTAGCTGATTGTTTTCCGGTTCAAATTCCGCGATGCCCCTCACACCGTCTACCGAGAGAACCGCGCTCGTGTAATCGATTCCGGAACGGTCATCATAGGCCGGAACCGTGACGATCCAGTGGCCATCCTCTCGCTGTTGCAGCCGTGGGCGGTACAGTTCCGGGGCAGTGGTATCGCTCATCACGACGTAGGTGCCGAGTGACTCGGGATCGGATTTCAGGACGTTGCCGCCGTGGCGGGTTTCAAGGTAGTCGAATGAATCCCTCTTCTTGTTGTACAGATAGAATCCCATTTTCCGAATATCAGCCGTCTCTCCCTCGAGGTGACAGGTCAATTCAAATGATTTCCGAAGCGGCTGGTTCTGCGGCCGGATTTCCACGATCACCGAATCAGGCTTCGCTACCCGCCGGCTGATCGCCAGTGATAGGGTGTCGTATACGGTTCCCCGTTCGAAATGTGCGTAGGCCCGGCCGTCCGTTGAGATAATCTTTCGCTCATCGGAGGGATAGATCCGGTAGAGCCGGTGACCGGTCCCGCTGGGATCGAGGAGCAGAGAGAGGGAATGTTCCTTCAGAGGGAGATAGGATCGGCCGCTGATCCGTATTGGACCGGGCGGATAGAGCCCATTCTCCAGAGGGTAGAAAACAAATTGGTGGGATGCCCCGCTGTTGAAATTGATCCAGTCAGGGTGCCAATCCCACTCCTCCATCGTGGAGAATCGGTCGTTGGATCCGTTGCTCGATGTGATCGTTTCGGATTCTGTCTCAGGAACCGCTATAGTCAAGGTGGCACGGCTGCTGTTGCCGTAGAAATCGGTGGCGATTATGCTGAGTGTGTGGCTGCCCGGAGGGAGGTTCAACCGCCCGCCGCCCGGGTTGTGGGCATAGAAGGGCAGCGTGTTTCCGTCCGCCAGGTAAAGGCGCTGGTAGCCGTCGCCATTTTTTCTCAACAGGGGATATACCCGGTCCAAAAACATCTGGTCGGTTTCGGAATAGGAGAAGCTGTCCGCTTTGGCATGAAATAGGAGCTGATCGCCCTGGAGCAGCTTCAGTTCATATACTGCATAGGCGTTGGAAACACGGTCGGCCTGGTCAAATACATCCACACTCAATCCTACCGGTCCCTTTACGTTGATGGTGCCAAAATCGAAAGAGCCATCGCGCCGGACGGCGTGTTGTTCGTAAATGCGGTTTTTTCCCTCGATCACTGTTTCGGGCCCGAGGGGTTCCACGGCGATCCCGCTGAACTGGGGAGCGATATGATCGCTCACCGATAGGTTGGTGAGCAGGGGGTTGAATGGACTGCCGGTTGGGGTTCGGAGTTCGAAATGGAGATGAGGTGGTCCTACGCCCGAGGCCCCGCTGAGGCCGATCGTTTGCCCTTTCTGCACTTGAAGATTCTTCGATTCAACCACCTGGTCGAGTTCAAAGGAGTAATCCCGGAAGCGAATGGAATCGACCAGCTGCTGAAGTCGGTCGTTAAAAGCAAGCAGATGAGCATACACCGAAAAGGATCCGTCGTCATGCTTCAGGTAAACCACCTTGCCATACCCTTTGGGACCGACAGCCAGGCGGTAGACCACCCCATCGCGTGTTGCCATCACCCTGTATCCCTTGCGCCCCCAGGTTTTGATATCCAGCGCGGAGTGAAAATGCCGGGAGCGGGTCTCCCCGAAGGTGGAGGAGAGGTAACGGCTGGCGTCGGTCGGCCACAAGTACTCCGCTTTCAGGTATTCCGGCAGAGTTCGGTCCTGGCCCACACCGGTGAAAGGAAGGGTTAAAAGCGTTAAAAATATGATATAGGATGAAAACTTCTTCACTTGCTCGGATAAATATATTAACTGGATACGTTTACCGACAGAGTCAGAAGCCCTCCCTGTAATCGGGCTTCGATGTGGTCTCCCTGTTTTATCGGGGAGACCCCTTCCGGGGTTCCTGTAAATATCAGATCGCCCGGCGACAAAGTAAAAATGCCGGAGAGGTAGGAAACCAGGGAGGGGACCGTAAAGATCATGTCGGCGGTGTTGCCCTGCTGACGCACCTTGCCGTTGACCCGGAGCTCCAGCGACAGTTGCTGGGGATCACCGATTTCGGCGGCAGGAAGGAATCTGCTGATCGGGGCAAAGGTGTCGAAGCCTTTGGCTACGGCCCAGGGATGTCTCTTCGATTTAGCTTTCTGCTGGATATCCCGCGCGGTTACATCGATGCCGATTCCATATCCCGCAATATATTTATGAGCCTGGTCCTCCGCAATATTTTTGCCGCTCTTCCCGATCGCAGCCAGCAGCTCCACCTCGTGGTGCACTTCCCGGCTTGAGGGCGGCAGCTGTATGGTTGCCCCGTCCTGGATGATGCTGCTTACCGGTTTGAGGAACACTACCGGCTGGTCAGGCACCTCGTTATTCAATTCACGGGCATGTTCCGCGTAATTTCTGCCGATACAGAAAATGGTATTGACGGTAAGATCTTGCAGGCCTACCAGGGGGATCTCGATCATGGTTCAGAAGATGTTTATATCTGCAGACAGATTTGACGAACAATATAGCAGGAAGCATTGAAATAATGTAATCATCCTGCCAGTACCGGGCGAAACCCGCGGGATAGCCGCAAGAGGAAATAAAAAAAGCCTTGATCCCAAGCAGGATCCAGGCTTCCTTTAAACCGGTAAAACTGGGAAGTTTGACTCAGTCGAACGGTTCCACACTGATATATTTGCGTCCGTTGGAGCGGACATTGAACATCACCTGTCCGTCTGCGGTGGCAAACAGGGTGTCGTCTTTTCCACGACCCACGTTCTCACCGGGATGGAACTTGGTTCCGCGCTGACGCACTATGATGTTGCCGGCGCGCACATACTCACCGCCGTATTTTTTTACACCCAGTCGTTTCGATATTGAATCTCGACCGTTCTTGGTTGAACCTTGTCCTTTCTTATGTGCCATAACAAATTAGTTGTTTGAACTTACTTGTTCTCTTTCTGTTTGTTCTCCCAGGCTTCCAGAACCGTAACCCGGTCTTCATCGTCGGGTACAAATCCCTTGAGTTCCTCGAGCGGGGTATTGTTGATATGATCGATCGCCTCTTTGGCCAGCATATCGGTTGAGAGCTTCTCTGCCTCCTCTTCCTGTTTGCTCTCCCAGGCTTCCAGTACCGTTACCCGGTCTTCGTCGTCGGGTACAAATCCCTGGAGTTTATCCAGCGGAGTGTTGCTGATATGATCGATCGCCTCCTTGGCCAGCATATCGGTTGATAGCTTGCCGGCCTTCTCCTTCTCGGCTTTCTGCTTGGGTTTTTCCTCAGTCTTCTGTTTTTCTTCTGTTTTCTTGGTGGATTTCTTTGCCGCTTTTTTGCCTCCGCCGGAGATCTTCTCGATCTCGATGCGCGACATCGGCTGGCGATGGCCCCGCTTGACGCGGTATCCCTTTCGGCGCTTCTTCTTAAATACCATGACCTTGTCGGCCTTTACATTCTCCAGCAGTTTCGCTTCTACAGCTGCGCCTTCGATCACCGGCTTGCCGATGGTTACCCCTCCGTTGCCATCACTGATAAGGAGAACCCGGTCGAAAGTCAGTTTTTGATCCGCTTCATCACTCTGCTTATCCACAAAAATGACATCGCCTTCCGCAACGCGGTATTGATGTCCACCTATTTGAACTACAGCGTACATTTATTAAAATAATTTACTTAAATCGTTCTGAATTATTGATTCCGATACGGCTAAAAATTCGCTCGTTTACAGACTTAAAATATACGTTTTATCGAGCTGAATACAAAGCCAAAAATGGGCTGAATGATTTCGCACAAAATAGTATTTTTCTATCGAACGAGTTACAACGACAAGCGACTCTGTGTATTATGAAGAAAGAATTACCCGACCTGCATAAACAGGCGTTTATGTTTAAAAATACCAAGCGTCTGCAGCATGACGGTGGACGGGCCTGGATCAAGGATTCTCAACTCCACGAAGCCCGCAGCGGTGCCAACGGACGCCTTACCACCATCCACCGAAAGAAAGATTCGGATCTGGTGGAGGAAAGCAAACCGCACAAGCCTTCTTATTGAATAGAAGCTGCCGGAATCTGGATTTGTGAACGTTAAAAGCGGAATATCCCATGGGTTTTGAACTACAGGATTTCAAGAAAGATGTCGTGGAGGCCAGCAATTCGGTCCCCGTGGTGATCGATTTTTGGGCCGAATGGTGTGGACCCTGCCGCCAGCTGACGCCGGTGCTGGAGAAGCTGGCCAACGAAGCCGGTGACCGCTGGAAGCTTGTCAAGATCAACACCGATCGGAATCCCGATCTGGCCGTTCAGTTCAACGTTCGCGGTATACCGTCGGTAAAGATGGTGTACCAGCGCCAGGTGATCGCCGAGTTTACGGGTGCCCAGCCCGAACACCAGGTGCGTCAGTGGTTAAAGCAGCATCTGCCCGAGGGCGGCGAAGATGACAGCGGGGAGGGTCTTAACAAGATCAAGATGCTGCTCGGTGAGGGCAAACGTGACGAGGCGCGATATTTTATCTCGGAGCAGGTGGATGAGGATTCCTCGGACCAGCTGAAAGCCTGGTATGCGATGCTCTTGCTTCCGGGCCATATCGAAAAGTCGGAGAAATGGATCGACCAGATTGAGGAGAGAAGCGACTACAGCATACAGATAGAGGCGCTGGAAACGATCAAGCACCTTAAATCGATCGAAGAGGGCGCCGCAATCGAGGGTAATAACGAAGAGGCATTGAACGCCTACCGCCGGGGCGTCGGGGCTCTTTTTGAGGAGAAGTTTGAGGATGCGATTCAACAGTTCATTCAGACGTTACAGATCGACCGTGAATTAGATGATGATGGTGCGCGCAAGGCCTGCGTCGCATGCTTCACCATGCTCTCGGAACACCATCCGCTGACGGTTCAGTATCGGCGGCAATTTTCGATGTCGTTGTATTGATGGGTTTGTTATTTTTTTATGCTTACCACGTACTCCTAAAGATGTTGACCTATCAATACATTGAAAGGTGAAGACACACCCCGACTTTGCAGCTCGGCGCTGCAAAGCCACCCCTCTCGAGAGGGGACTGGATATGATCGATAATCACACTCGACCGAGCTGACTTTCCCCCTTCACGCGGAAGTCCCCTCCTCCGGAGGGGTGCCCCGACGCCGTTCGGGGCGGGGTGGACATTAAATTCACAAGTTGTGCATGATGAATCCCGCCGTTGAAGCTGACTGCTGCAAAGCTTTCCCTATTGAGAGGGGACTGGATTTGGTCGGTAATCAAGCTGTTTTTGAGCTAAACCTATATCCAATTGGAATTCCCCTTCTGTAGAGTGGATTGAATTGATTCCGTGAAAGGCTATGAGATCTATTTACACTCCTCTTAACGTTTGATGTCCCCTCCTCCGGAGGGGTGCCCCGACACCGGTCGGGGCGGGGTGGGGTTTGTTCCTGATTATAAAAAAAAAACTCGCAGATAGCAGTTCGGTGCTTCAGAGTTCCCGTTATTAAAATGGAAGTTATGCATATCGGTTTAGTTAACTAAAAGAAGTGATAAATTTGTTAGTGGTGTTTTAGCTGATTTATTTTCCATTTGATCTGCTTGAGCACCTCATCCATGTTCCTTTTTACTTTTCGATTTGAAAATCTGATAAATCGGACTCCCATCGCTTCTATCTGTTTTTGCCGACGCAAATCTTTCTCATATAAAAATCGATGAGTGCATCCGTCAATTTCAATGGCTAACATAAGTTCGGGGCAGTAAAAATCCACAATATAGTTACCAATCGGTTTTTGCCGGTGAAAATCAACGCCCAATTGCTTCTTATTTAATTTTTGCCAGAGCAATACCTCGGCCAGGGTGCTGTTTTTTCGAAGAGATCTTGCCAGCGGAACCAACTTTGGATTGTATGGTAGTATCTTATTCTTCCCCATCACTATATAGATCCCGAAAGATTAAGATCCTTACAGTTTTTCTTGAAACACACCCCGACTTTGCAGCTCGGCGCTGCAACGCAAGGTCCCATGAGAGGGGAACGAATTGAATCCGTTATAGGATAAATGCCCGATTTGAACTCCTCTCAACATTTGAAGTCCCCTCCTCCGGAG
>JAWVYR010000083.1:0-8793 GCA_033722635.1 Balneolaceae bacterium
GATCTTCCTGTTTTTGGCAGCTCCTCCCCATATATCCGCCCAGCAGAAGGAACAGATACGATTCAAACAGATTTTTGACGGTACCTTTCAGCCGGCGGGGATCCAGAATATCAACTGGATGAAGGATGGGCAGTATTACACCGTGCTGGTGAAGACCGACAGCGACATGGAGCTGCGGAAATATGATATTGTGTCCGGCGATCATGATGTGATCATCTCCTCCAGTCAGCTCAAGATCGCTAACCGGGAGCGCCAGATCATCATACAGGACTACCAGTTTTCCTCGGATGAAACCAAGCTTCTGATAGAAACCGACGTGGAGCAGATCTGGCGGCGGAGCACAAAAGCCAACTACTTCGTCTACGATCTTGAAAGTGATACACTGCGCAAACTCACCTACACCGAGAACAAGCAACAGTACGCCCAGCTTTCGCCGGCGGGAGACAAGGCGGCCTATGTGATCGACAACAATCTGTATTGGGTCGACCTGGAGACCGGCAAGCAGACCCCGATTACCAAGGACGGGGAGAAAAACCGGATCATCAACGGGGCTACAGACTGGGTTTATGAAGAGGAGTTCGGTTTCGCAAAGGCCTGGTTCTGGTCGCCCGATGGAAATAAGATCGCTTTTTACCGGTTCGACGAATCTCATGTCAGGGAATTCTTCATGACCGAGTGGACCTCACCCTATCCCGAACAGGTGCGTTTCAAGTATCCCAAGGCGGGCGAGCGCAATTCCCTGGTGAAGATCGGCGTATACCACCTGGAATCCGGGGAAACAACCTGGATGGATATTGAAGCCGGAAGGAACCAGTATATACCCCGCATCAACTGGACCCGGGATCCGAACACCCTGGCTATCCGGCATATGAACAGGCTTCAGAACCGGCAGCAGCTCTATCTGGCCGATGCGGCAACGGGAGAGGCGGAGGTGATAAAGACTGAGACCAGTGATACCTGGATCGATGTGAATGACGATCTCACCTTTCTGGAAAACGGGCGCCAGTTCATCTACCTGAGTGAGGAGTCGGGCTACAACCACATTTATCTTTACGATATCGAGGGCAAGCTGATCCGGCAGGTGACCAAGGGGGAATGGGAGGTGACCAACTACCTGGGCTACGACGAATCGCGCAAACGAATCTACTACCTGAGTACGGAGGAATCACCGCTTGAGCGTCATCTCTACAGCATCGGTATCGACGGCCGGGGAAAGAAACGTATGACCGACAAAAAGGGCTGGTACAGCGTCAACATGAGCCGCGATTACAAATACTATATCGAGACCCATTCCGGTCCGGAAATCCCGCCGGTCTTTACCCTGCACCGCAGGAACGGTGAGGAGGTGCGCACACTGCAGTCCAACAGCAGGCTGAAGAAACGGTTGTCCAGGTATAACTTCCCCGAAAAAGAATATTTGACCATAGAGCTTCCGCAGGCGACCCTAAACGCCTATATGCTGAAGCCTCATGATTTTGATCCCTCGAAGAAATATCCGGTGCTGGTATATGTATACGGCGGTCCGGGCAGCCAGACGGTGACCAACCGCTTTGATTCGGGCCAGCGCGCGATGTGGCACCATTACCTGACCACCCAGGGCTATATCATCTTCAGTGTCGATAACAGGGGTACCGGCGCGCGAGGCCGGGCTTTCGAGAAGCAGGTCTACAAAAAACTCGGCCAGCTGGAGGTGACCGACCAGATCGACGCTGCAAGGTACCTGGTGGAGAATTTCGAGTATGTGGATTCGCAGCGGATCGGTATCTGGGGATGGAGCTACGGCGGTTATATGTCGAGCCTGGTACTGGCACAGGGCAGTGACCTTTTCAGCACGGCGGTGGCCGTGGCGCCGGTCAGCAGCTGGCGATTCTACGATACGATCTATACCGAGCGCTTCATGCAGACTCCTCAGATGAATCCCGAAGGGTACAAGAAGGGGGCGCCTCTGACCTATGCGGGGCAGATCAAGGGCAACTACCTGCTGGTCCACGGCACGGCCGATGACAATGTCCATTTCCAGAATGCGGTTGAGATGGTGAATGCGCTTATCAGCAATGGTGTTCAGTTCGAGACGATGTTCTATCCCGACAGGAATCACGGAATATACGGCGGGAACACCCGCCGACACCTGTTTGAGATGCTCAACAGCTATATCTTGGAAAATCTATAATCACACTTTTTAGGATCAAGGAAAACGATGCGTTTTGCCGACTATGCCAAAATCTACGTAACCGCCGGCAGCGGTGGTGACGGGGCGGTTCATTTCCGCAGGGAGAAGTATGTCCCCAAAGGGGGTCCCGACGGTGGCGACGGCGGGGACGGCGGCGATGTGATCATGGTGGGCAATGAGCAGCTCAACACCCTTCTGGATCTGCGCTACCGCAAATTTGTGAAGGCGGAGCATGGAGAGGATGGAAAGAGCAGCCGGAAGAAGGGCAAGGACGGCGGGGATGAGATTTTGGAGGTTCCACTGGGGTCGGTGATATTCGATGCCGACACTAAAGAGCGGTTGGGCGAGATCACCGAAGATGAGGAGAAGCTGGTGATCGCTGAAGGAGGCAAGGGAGGGCGAGGCAACTGGCACTTCAGGAGCTCTACCAACCAGACCCCGAAGCAGGCCGAGGAGGGCAAGCCCGGGGAGGAACGGACGATTGAAATCGAGCTGAAGCTGATCGCCGATGTGGGTCTGGTCGGGTTCCCCAACGCCGGCAAGAGCACGCTGCTGTCGGCGATGTCAGGCGCCAAACCCAAGATCGCTTCCTATCCCTTCACCACGCTGCAACCCAACCTGGGAGTGATCACGCTGCCGGACTACCGCACCTTCGTGATGGCGGATATTCCCGGAATCATAGAAGATGCCCATGAGGGAAAAGGACTCGGCATCCAGTTTCTTCGCCATATCGAGCGAAACAATGTGCTGCTTTTTATGATCAGCTGCGAGGAAGATATCGAGTATGAATACAACGCCCTCATGAATGAGATCAAGGCCTACCGAAAAGACCTGCTCGACAAACCCCGGATCGTTGCGATCACCAAAATGGATCTGAAGGAAGATCATGAGCTGGACCAGGATCTGGAAATTGATGATCCGGTAGTTGAAATTTCAGCTGCAACTGGCTACAATATGGATAGATTGAAAGAAGCCATCTGGGAGCAGCTGCAAACCGTTGAAGAGCCGAAAAAAGACAGAGAATCGACATCATAGGGAGCTTTTAGCCCTGAGCCTTGTTCACAAGCTGGGCAACCAGCGGATCAAGCGGCTGCTGAATACCGTCTCCGAACCCCGGGAAATCTTCCGAATGAGTACCAAGCGGCTCACATCGGTCTATGGGATCGGATCCGGTATCGCACGTGAGATCACAGGTTTCAACAGCTGGCAGGAGGTGGATGCAATCATCGAGACCACCGAAAAGGCCGGCGCCCGTCTCGTCACTTTGCTGGACCCTTCCTACCCGACCCTGCTCAAAGAGATCTATGATCCCCCGGTGCTCTTATGGATCAAAGGCAATGAACAGATCCTGTCGATGGACAGCATCGCGATCGTGGGTACCCGCAGCGCCACCCGCTACGGTAAAAAGATGGCCACCCGGTTTTCTGGGGAGTTGGTTCGGGAGGGATATCTCGTTATCAGCGGGCTGGCTTACGGCATCGACGGCGCCGCACACCGGGCTGCCCTGGACAGCGGCGGATACACAGTAGCGGTGTTGGGGTCGGGTATCGACCGGATCTATCCGGCGGGACACCGGTCACTGGCCCGGGAGATCATCGAGAACGACGGCGCCGTAATCACGGAGTATCCACCCGGTACGGCACCCGATGCCGGCAACTTTCCGATGCGAAACCGGGTGGTAAGCGGTATGAGTCTGGGTACGCTTGTGGTGGAGTCGGGCCTGGAGGGCGGCAGCATGATTACGGCTGGACTGGCGCTCGACCAGAACCGGGAGGTATTCGTGGTGCCCCACAACCTGGACAACCGCCACGGGGCCGGATGCAATGATCTGATAAAGAAGGGTGCAGGGAAACTGGTCCAGGAAACCGAAGATATCCTGGTGGAGATGCCCGCCTACCGCAAAACCGATCAACAAACAGGGCCGGAGAGCAAGGAACCTGAATGGAAGCGACAGGATCTAGATGAATTGTCGGAATCGATCTGCCGGATGCTGGAAGACTCACCCCTGCATATCGACCGGCTGGTTGAGCAACTTCAGATACCCGCACATCGCCTACTGGCCCGCCTGCTCGAACTGGAGATGAAGGGATGCATAAAACAGCATTCCGGCAAAATTTTCGAGGCGATATAAACGGTATCAACACATACCCTGTTGATTAAGATGAGCCGGTATTGGTGGCTTACCGTTTATTTTCGCACGTATAAAAGGTATTTTAAGCTGAACCAAAAATATATCTACATTACGGCAGGCGACTTGTGTGATCGCAGATGCAGCGGGGCAGGGCACTGTATCCCGAAGAGATGATTTGCGTATCAATGTGAGATGCGGTATCCGAATCGCTGCCATGTTAGCCATCCGGTTAACGATATCGCCATTATCGGGTAAACCAACAAGTGAAAGCTGATTCATGTTAAAAACCGGTCAACAGATGAGCCAGAAGCAGACGCAGCAACAGCGTCTGTCTCCTCAGCAGATCCAGTATATCAAGCTGCTGCAGCTGCCGAACATCGCCCTTGAGCAGCGTGTAAAGGAGGAGCTGGAGACCAATCCGGTGTTGGAGGAAGCCGATGACTCCGACCAGGAGGAGATGCTCGAGCAGCGGGAAGACTGGAATGATACCGAGACCGCGGAGGAGACCGAACCGGTGGATCAGAACGAGGAGATAGACTGGGAGGAATTTCTGCATAACTCGGAATTTGACGGCAACAATTACGGTTCCTCCTACAGCTCAGGAGGCAATGACGACTGGAGAGATCTTCCCAATCCCTATCACGAAACCTTCCTGGAAGAGCTGGAACAGCAGGTATCACTGCTCGACCTGGATGAGACGGAAAAACTGATAGCGGACCAGATTATCGGTTCATTGGATCAGGATGGATATTTCCGGAGGGAGACCGAGGCGGTGGTGGATAACATCGCCTTCAACCACGGGAAGCTCACTTCCGAGGATCAGGTGGAAGCGGTACGAAAACAGATTCAACGGCTTGATCCGCCTGGTATCGCTTCGAAGGATCTGCGTGAATGCCTGCTTATACAGCTGGAACTGATGGATGAGGATACCCCGGGCCGTCGTGTGGCGATCGAAATGCTTCGCGACCACTGGGAGGCGTTCGAGAAGAAGCATTTTGGTAAGCTAAAGAAAAAGATGGATGTGGACGATGACCAACTCAAGCAGGCTTTCGACTGTGTGAAAAACCTGGATCCGAAGCCGGGAGCGGTGGGGGATGAGATCGATGATACCAGCAACTATATCGAGCCCGACTTTGAGGTCTGGTATGAGCCGGCGTCACAAGGGAATGACGAGGAGGAAGGTGATTTTGTCATCAGCCTGAATGACCGCAACGTCCCGCCGCTGAGAATCTCGCCGCGCTACAAGAAGATGTGGGATGACCTTAAGAAAAAGAAGAAAAAGTCGTCCGAGACTAAGGAGACCAAAAATTTCATCAAGAGTAAAATCGAGTCGGCACAGTGGTTTATCGATTCGATCCGCCAGCGACAGAACACGTTGATGAATGTGATGCAGACGATTGTGGCACTGCAGGAGGATTTTTTCAAGTACGGCGAAGGACTCAAGCCGATGATACTCAAGGATATCGCCGAACGGGTGAATCTGGATATCTCCACGATTTCGCGGGTGGTCAACGGCAAGTACGTACAGACCCGCTTCGGGGTATTTGAACTCAAATATTTTTTCAGCGAGGGGTTGGAGACGGAGAGCGGTGAAGAGGTCTCGAGCCGGGAGGTAAAGAATGCACTTCAGGAGATCGTCGATAACGAGAACAAGAAGAAGCCGATGAGTGACCAGGCGATAGCGAAAAAGCTCAAGGAACAGGGTTACAAAGTGGCCCGGCGAACGGTTAGCAAATACCGCGAGCAGCTCAACATTCCGGTAGCTCGCCTGCGCAAACAGATCGTCTGATCAGGGCAACCCAAGAGCAAGGCTGAACAGATTTATCAAAGAGCGATCCATGAAGATCCAGGCAATTAAACCGGCAATGAGCGGTAAATAAACCGCCAAGGTAGCCAGCCCGAACAGGGTGGGATATTTCTGCGGGAACTTGATCAGATCAAAAACCATAACCGGAAACGCTGTCAGCAGAATCACCACGAAAAGGCCACCCAGGGTGTATACCAGCCATGGAGCCGTCCCGGCCATAATCAGGGTAAACAGGAGGGTGATCACCGCGAAATTGATCTGCAGAAACCAGCTGTAGAGAATGGCCACCTGGCTGAGATAATTGAAGGTGGAGTTCAGCAGATGGATCCAGAGTATGGACAACAGCTCGATTAACAGGGTGCCAATTGTTCCGAGCCAGAAGAGACTGATATGGGTCGAACCGAACCAGTCGATCCAGCTGATATGCTCCTGTATCGCCAGCAGGCCGAGGTCACTGATAGAGAACTTCCCGATGCCGTACAGCAGCAATCCTCCCGCCAGCGCGTGCTGCACCAAAATGATAACGGCGGGAGCCGCCGAGCGAATGTGGCGGTCGATTACATCCTCTACAAAAAATTTGTGGCTGTAGAAATAGCGAAAAAGTCCTTTGCGATAGGCCGGCACGTAGCTGTAGTGCAGCGCCACGCTGATCCAGATAAAAAGCAGCAGCAGCATGGCGATGCCATAGGGAGAGCCCAGCGACAACCGTTCTTCAGGAACCGGAAATACGGCATCCTCCTCGTGGGCGTGGCTGGCAAAGATGGGGATCAGGTCCGGATGAAGATCGGCCATGGTTCGAAGCCACTGGCCGTCGAAAAAGAGTACCGCCCCGGGCCTGACCTGCGTCTGCTTCACAAACCACTTGATCGGTGTGATATTGAGTTTGATCGCATCCTTCGGCCGGTAATAGTATCCGCCGACCTTGGTGGTATCGAGTTTAAATTCCGCGGAGGTATCCACCGCCACGTTGTAGATCTCGAAATCGAACAGTCCGGAATTCTCCACTCTCCCAAGCTTCCAGCTCTTGTAATACAATGATTTGGTGGTGGCCTGCCGTATGGCGGTAAGAAAGGGATCGGCGTGGAGCCCAAAAAGCTGGCTGCCGGTTTGGCCGTAGGCGAACAATCCAAGCGCCTCCACCGACGGATGCCCGGCGTAGCGTGAAAAATAGCTCTGATAGGTAGATATAAGGTGGCTGTCGGCCTGGGCGAAGGTTTGGGCCAGAGGAAACCTGACCGGTATCAACACAAAAATCCTGAAGCCATAGCGACGGATCTGCTCAAGGGTTTCGTCCGGCAGAAGCTGATCGATCTCCAGGTAGCGGATGCCCATTTGGTCGAACAGTTCCAATTGTTCAACTGCTGCAGAACTGTCTCCGGGAACCTTCCAGACAGCTCCCAGGGAGCGCTGGGCGATCGAATTTTGCACAAAGGCCACCAAAATAGTGAACAGGATCGCCACAACCCGGAACAGGGATTTTACGGAGGATGAAGGCACGCTCGTAGTATAGTTTTTCAAACCGGTCGGTTATTTGGTCTCTACGGTTTTTTCAATGGGAATCTTCTGGGTCTCCTTGAAGCTGCTCAATACCACATTGGAGCGGGTCTTGTTGACACCATCCCAGGCCTGGATCCTCGAGAGCAGTTTCTCAAAAGATTCGGTGTTTTCCGTGCGTATTTTCAGTATGTGTGAACCGTCGCCGGTGATGGAGTGGCACTCCAGCACCTCCGGCTCCTCGGTCACCTTCTCCACAAATTTCGGATAGTTGTCGGAGCCGTCCACCTCTACGAAAACAAAGGCGGTGATGTCGAAGTGAAACTTCTTGGAGTTGAGCACCGCATAGTAACCGTCGATCAGTTCCTTCTCCTCCAGTTTTCGCATCCGTTCCGACACGGAGGGTACGGAGAGATCCACGATCTCGGCAATTCTGTTGCGCTGGGCGCGACCGTTTTCCTGCAGGTGATTCAGGATGGTAACATCGATCTTGTCAATACCTTGGCTCATGGTGTTGAAAATCAGGGATTCTAAAGTTTTCTGTAATGTGAGGAAAGTATCCTTAATAAATTAGGTAATCAATTGAATCATCTCCTCTGAGTTAAAATTTATTTTTTTAATCTTTATTTTCTGGATGAAGAAAAAACGGTTCATTCCGAGTGATTTCACCCTTATCTTGAACCGGTTGAAAGTCCAATTTTTTATTCTTGTTGATCTATGCTTGACGTATCATTTATTAGGGAAAACAGTGCGCGCGTAAAAGAGGGAATGAAACAGAAAGGGGAGGCGGACACCAGCCTGGTGGACCGTGTTCTTGAGGTCGATGAACAGTGGCGATCTCTGCTGCAGGAGGTGGAGCAGCTCCGGAGCGAAAGCAACACCAAAGCCAAAGAGATCGGCAAACTGATGGGAGAGGGCCAAAAGGAGGAGGCGCAGAAAATTATCGAACATACCAGCGAGTTGAAGCAGGAGATCAAGGAGAAGGAGGAGAACCTGCGCAAGCTGAAAAAGGAGCGTGACCAACTGTTGCTTCAGATCCCCAACGTGCCTCATGATTCGGTGCCGGTGGGAGAGACCGAGGAGGACAATGAGGTATTCAAGACCTGGGGTGAGCCCGTGGAGAAGGATTGGAGAGTGCCGCACTGGGAGCTGGCCGAATCATCAGGCTGGATTGATTTTGAAAGGGGTGCC
>JAWVYR010000084.1:0-8716 GCA_033722635.1 Balneolaceae bacterium
TCCTGAGCGTAGTCCTCCTAATTATTGGCGTAGGAGTGCGAAGCCGAGGGATCTTCCTCCCTACCGCATACCATCGCCGCTTAAACAAAGATCTCTCCTACGCGCCCCTATAAGAGGAACAGCGGTATTACCGGGGAATGACATCAATAAAAAAAGCCCGGCTAGGGGGATATTGCCGGGCTTTCGCGGTGAAAATTTCACCGTCAATCTATCCGTGTTGAGCGGAAAACGGGATTCGAACCCGCGACCCTCACCTTGGCAAGGTGATGCTCTACCACTGAGCTATTTCCGCTTGAAAGGATTTCAAATATAAGGTTGATCGGCGCTATTAATCAACTCATAATCGGTAGTTTTATTATAATAAACCGTTTATCTGCGAACTTTCCCCCGCACCTCCTCGGTTTGGATCACCTCATCCACTTCCCGGTCGCCGGGCAAGACCGGTTTGTCCCGTTTTCGGTCGACGATGCACAGGAAACCGAGTGGCTCTCCCTGATCCGCATGAAACTGATGCATGGTTCCAGGAGCCACATAGACCACATCATGCGGGGCGATATCCTGCAGTTCATCATCCAGGATCACCGACCCGGAACCCCGTATTACCACCACCGAGTGGGGATGCTGATGCTGTTCGAACGAGGTATAGCCTCCGGGTTCAACCTCGAAATAGCGGGTCTGGAAATTCAGCGGCTCCTCCTTCCCGTCACCCAGCAGGGTAAAACGGCGCACCCCCTCATGGCTGTCGGGCTCATCCTTGTAACGCTTTTCCGGAACAGCATTCCACCGGTAATTGCTGCTCTTGATCACTTTAGAATCTTTATTCATAACGACAATCAACCAATTTCGGTTATTTTTCGCATCAGTTCCCGGGCGCCAACCGTGATCCCTTCCGGGTGTTCATAGAGACTCCCACCCATTAAAAACGCAGTATCCTTCCCGTATGTTTCTATCCACTTGTCGACATCGGACAGCTGCAATCCGCCCCCCGGCATGGGAAAACTCTTTTTGAACGGTATCTCCGCGGTACGCGCGGCTTCATTGATCGCCAGACACTGCTCCTCCGAAAAGATAAACCGTCCCTCCACATTGGGATAGATCACATAGTCGGCGCCCAGGGCCCTCCAGAAGGCCCCGTAGAGAAAATCGGGCGAGAGACCCTGACGATTGTGGGTGGTAAGGGCCCCTGAAAATGAAGGATGGGCGATGATCGGAAGCTCCACATCCATTCCTGCCAGCAGGTGCATCGTCTCCAGGCCGGCGATATGGGGACAGATGATCACTCCATCGGCCCCCAGTTCCGCCGCCTTTTCATACCGCCTGACGGCTTCTCCGGCAAGCGCGGTAATGTGGGGATAGTAGTAGGATCGCCTGCCGGTCTCATCTGCCGCTTTCCCGACCGCCTTCACACAGGCCCTGACACGCTCCTCAAACGGGGCATATGACTGGTCGGTCAGCCCGTGATCGTCCTTGATGACGTCGATGCCACCCAGGGCAAATTCATAGCACATCTGCCCGAAACGCTCTGCCGAAGATCCCAGCGGCTTCAGTGCAGTTGATGAGAGTGCCCGGTCCCTGATACCGTATATATCCCGAATCGCTTCGATGCCGAATGCCGGGCCGTGAAACAGGGTTCCCTTCAGCTTCTTCCACTCCAAACCGGTAATCCGAATACCGGGCTGCATCGATATATTTCCGTACAACACATTCAAAAATGTGGAAATATCCCCTCCGAGATTCTCCAACGGCCATTGTACCGAGAGGTCATAGGTATCCCCGGCGATCTGGTCGATCGATACCGGCTGCCCCACCACCTTTTTCTTAATCGCTTCGGGAACCACCCCCAGCGGCATCTCAACACTTTGTTCCCTGCAGAGTTTTTCCACCTTTCGGTCGATATTTTCTCCCCCGGTAAGGGAAAGCCTGTAGTATATGTTAAAGGTATCCATAATATGTAATAGGTTTGAAACTGCAGGAAGTCGGGAGCAGGTCACTCACCAAGTGCCGGTCTGCCGGAAAGGATGCAACCCCGGCGTACAAGTTGTCGATCGATGCGTTTTGCCCCATTTTTATCAAATTGAGCCCAGAATCAGTGTTTCGGTACGACCCGGGCCGGTGGAAAGAATCTTCAGTTCTATACCCAGGTATTCCTGGATATAGTCGAGGTAATTGCGGGTTGCTGCCGGCAGATCCTCATAGGAGTCGATGCCCGGCAGTGCGGTCTTCCATCCGGGCATCGTCTTGTAGACCGGTGTGACCTGTTCCAGCCGGTGAAGATCCACAGGATAGGAAGTGGTCTCCTTCCCGTCGACATGGTAGGCCCGGCACAGTTTTACCTCGTCTAAATCATCCAGTACATCAATCTTAGTGATGGTGAGCTCATCGATACCGTTGACTTTCACCGCGTATTTGAGTGCGACCAGGTCGATCCACCCGCACCGCCGCGGCCGTCCCGTGGTGGCTCCGAACTCCTGCCCCTGTTTTCTGAGGAATTCCCCGGTGTCATCCTGCAACTCCGTGGGAAACGGGCCGTTCCCGACCCGCGTACAGTAGGCTTTGCTGATGCCCATCACATGGGAGATCGCCATCGGCGGGATGGCACTTCCGGTGCACGCGCCCCCTGCTGTGGGGGACGAGGAGGTCACATAGGGATAGGTACCGTGGTCCAAGTCCAGCAGACTCCCCTGGGCCCCCTCCAGGAGGATATTCTCGCCCCGCTCTATGGCTTCGTGCAACACCGAGGCGGTATCGGTGATATAAGGCTGCAGCCGTTCGGCCGCATCCAGGGCTTCATCGATGATCGGGGCGGTTTCAATCTCCTGCTCCTTGTAAATATGAACCATCGCCTGATTGATATCCGCGAGGTTGCGTTCCACCTTTTCTTCCAGGATCGCCGGATGGAAAAGGTCACCCATTCGAATACCCACCCGCGAAACCTTGCTCACATAGGCCGGCCCGATCCCCCTTCCGGTGGTGCCGATCGCATCCTCCCCACGGTGCTTTTCCTTAATCTGGTCCAATACCCGGTGATAGGGAAGAATAACATGGGCGGCGCTGCTGACCAGCAGGCGGCCCTCCAGGTCGATTCCCATTTCTCGAATAGCCTCGATCTCATCGAGCAGCGCCTGAAGCTCAATCACCACCCCGTTCCCGATGACGCACCGTGCATTGCCGTTGAAGATCCCCGAAGGAACCAGGTGCAGGACCACTTTCTTGTCATCGAATTGCAGGGTATGGCCGGCATTGGCTCCGCCCTGATATCGAACTACATAATGGGCATCCCTGCTTAACCGGTCGACAATTTTTCCTTTTCCTTCGTCACCCCACTGGGCTCCTACAATAACACGAACAGGCATAGGCTTATGCACAAAAAAAGGGGGGTTCTGCACCCCCCTTGAGATTTAGTTTTTCAATGGCTCAGCTCTCTTCACCCTCTTCATAGGATTCGATCGCTTCATCGGTCGACTTATAATGCTTGAAGACAGTGATCAGTTTGGTCACCACCAGCAGGCTTTCGATCTTGTCGGTGGCATTGGCAATCCGCAGATCTCCGCCGGCCTTCCGCATGGTGGTCAGCCCCCCGATTAGCATCCCCAGACCGGACGAGTTCATAAACTTGACCTTGCTTAGATCGGCTACAATGTTGGTTTTGCCCTCCTCGATCAGTTCATGAAGTGTTTCATTCAGTTTGACCGCATCGGGACCTCCCATCACATTGCCCTTGAACTCGATAACAACGCAATTATACCGTTCCGAAACATTGAAATTCATAAGATTCCCCGCTTGGTTAAAATGTTAGGATGGTATTTAAGCTTTTTTTGTTTTGCTTTCAAGTTCCACGACGATCGAACTCGCCACGAAAAGTGAGCTGTAGGTACCGACGATGATGCCCAATACGAGTGCGAATGAGAATCCTTTAAGCACCTCACCGCCAAAAAGGAACAGCACCGTCACCACAAACAGGGTGGTTATCGAGGTGATCACCGTCCGGCTGAGCGTATCGTTCAGGCTCTTGTTAATCATCTCTTTGTATTCCATCGTCTTGAACAAAAGGGAGTTCTCACGGATACGGTCGAACACCACCACCGTATCGTTCAATGAATATCCCACGATGGTGAGGAAGGCCGCAATAATCGCCTGGTCGATCTGCATATTGAAAGGCAGGATGTCGCTGAAGATGGTGAAAACCCCCAGCACCAGCAACACATCGTGGAACAGTGCGGCTACGGCCCCGAGTGAAAAGGTCCAGTTCTTGAACCGTATGAGGATATAGATGAAGATGATAATCAGCGCAAAGATGATCGCATTGAGTGCCCCCTGCTTCAGATCCTCTGCAAACCGGGGACCCACCACGTCGGTTTTGATCACGGTTGCATCGATCTCGGGATAGAGCTCGCTCATCGAAGAGGTGATGAGGTTTTGCACCTCGTTGATGTCGCCCGGATTGTCTGTCCGGATCAGGATATCACTTTCGGATCCGAACCGCTTGACTTCGGGCGTGCTGCCCAGCGGCTGAGTCAGTGCGCTTCGTATCTCGGTCACCTGCACCGGTTGTTCAAATTGAAGTACAAACGATTTACCGCCTTTGAAGTCGATGCCATATTGCAGTCCTTTGAATATGATACCGATCAGGGCGGCGACCAGCAGGGTGCCGGAAATCCAGTAGGCAACTTTATGCGCCTTGATAAAATTGAAATTAGGAGTTTCGAACCATCTCATAATAGTATGTCCTGATTTTTAAGCAGTTATAAATTTGTTTAACCGAAGCTCACTTCAGCGCTTTTGTCGCGCGTCAGGTAATCCACGATGACCCGCGTGATCACGATAGCACTGAAGAGTGATGCAACAATACCGGCCATCAGCGTGACGGCAAAACCCTTGATCGGGCCGACACCGAAACTGTACAGAATGATACCCACAAAGAAGGTGGTCACGTTGGCGTCGATAATCGCACTCATCGCATTGGAATAGCCCCCGTCGATGGCCGCACGCAGTGTCTTGCCGGCCCGCTGTTCCTCCCGAATACGGTCGAATATCAGTACGTTGGCGTCCACCGCCATACCGATCGTCAGCACGATACCCGCAATACCCGGCAGAGTGAGGGTAGCATTGAAGGCCGCCAGGATCCCCATGATAAAGAGAATGTTGAGAATCAGGGCCAGGTCGGCAATGGCACCCCCGGCGTGGTAGTAGAACATCATAAAGATCGCTACGATCACGAGCCCGATCATGGTCGAGTAGAAACCGGCCTGTATCGACTCCTCGCCGAGGGATGCGCCGACTGTCCGCTCCTCGATGATATCGAGCGGAGCCGGCAGGGCCCCGGAGAGCAGGATGTTGACCAGGTCGCGCGCTTCCTCCACGCTTTCAAGTCCGGTGATCGACGAACGGCCGTTGGAGATCTTGGTCTCCACATTCGGGTAGGAGTATACATACCCGTCGAGTACGATCGCTATCGGCTTGCCGATGTTGGCACCGGTGATGCGAGCCCAGCGGCGGGCCCCTTCACTGTTCATATTCATCGATACCTGCGGCTGGTTGGTGGCGGGATCGAAGTTGACACTGGCCTCCTCGATCACCTCTCCGGTCAGCTCGATCTGAGAGCGAACCCCGATCAGCTCATAGAGCTCGGTCCCCTGCTCCGGCATCGTCTGGAAGGGGCTAGCACCCCACATCAGAACGGTATTGCGGGGCATCAGGCGACGCACTTCCGGCCTGTTCAACAATTCATTGACCTCTGCAGTGTCGATAGCGGCCGCATAACCGAACACGTAGGGTACCCGGGCGTTGGTGTTGAGCACTTCCATCAGTGGATTCTGATTGCTGCCCTGTGCGGCGGCCACCGTATCCTCCTGTGCCTGGCGATCATAGTATTCGATGATCCGTTTTTTCGCAGAACCGATCTCATCGGGATCGGCGGCCAGGCGGAACTCCAGCCGGGCGGTGCCCTTCAGCAGGTTGCGCACCCGCTCCTTGTCAGCTACACCGGGCAGCTCCACCACGATGCGGTTGCTGCCCTGCTTCAAAATCGAGGGTTCGGTAACACCGTAACGGTCGACCCGCGAACGGATGATCTCGATAGCCCGGTCGACCGCCGCGGTCCGCTGATTCTTGAGGTATTCCGTGATCTCCTCGTTGGATGAACGCCGGGTGATATTCTCGGCATCTGACCGGAAATAGCGGCTCAGCCGTGCGTTGGGATCGCGCTGCTGGAATACCTGGACCATCTCATCGATAAAATCGGAGTTGTTCTGGGTGGCCCGTTGCTCTGCAACCTCAATCACATTCAGCAGGGTGGTATCGGCATATTCACCGGCCAGCTCCCGCACCAGTTGGGGAGTTCCCACCTCCAGGGTCACGTGCATGCCGCCCTGAAGGTCGAGACCGAGCGACAGCATGTTTTCCCGTAGATCCTGCAGCCGGCCTCGGTTTTCCTCCATATAGACTGTTTGTTCAGCCTCCGGGAGCTCCTCGATATAATTTTGTTCCAGCCAGTAGGCGACCGTCGGCCACAGATAGTAGATCGACATCGCCAAAAAGACTACGATAAATCCAATTTTGGTTCCGTTTCCTTTCATAACAGATATGTTGCGTTTTTAAAATTGTGTGAGTGTTCGGCAGTCGGTCGACCGCCCGTATCCATGGAAAAAAAGATTGAACAGGAGAGAGTGAGGGCTAGGGCGCGCCAATCGCTATCCCACTTACCATCGGCGTCAATATGTGATCGGCGATCCCCTGCTGCCCGGCATTATCGGCACATACAAAGAGATCCTCACCGGAATTGTCAATATCGACAGCGGCCGGGGTGTGTAGGGCATCTCTCTCAACCGTCTTGGCAAATATCGTCTTGACCGGATGGACCGACACCGCTTTGCCCATGGAATTGCCATCCTGGAACTGGTTCCATCCCAGAACCAGCAGGTGGATCAGCTGATCGGTCGAGGGATCTTCCGTTTCAAAGGGAAAGTTGAACTCCCCGTTGTGATCGTTGATGATCTTCGACGCCTCGGCTATCAGCTCGGGGAGATCCGCGTTGGAATCATTGAGGTGGATGATATGCTCACGGGCCAATTGCGAGTCGGTATCGGCAAGATAGGAGCTCAGCCAGTGCACAAAAGCCCGGGAGCTGTTGCCCGCCTTCAAGGGCTGGGCCATGCTGAGGATCAATCCGATCCACACCACCCCTACAGCAATGAACCTGGCACTATGTGAACGCATCCATTTCATAGAGGCGGAAAATAGGCAGAAAGCCGATCGGTTACAATAATATTTGTGGCAAAATAAATCACACAGCCATTTTTTTATCAAGCCGACCGAATTCCTGTTTAAGGTATTGTCCGGTATAGCTTTGCTTCACCCCGGCCACCTCTTCCGGCGTACCCTGTGCGATGATTTCGCCTCCCTCCCTGCCGCCTTCAGGCCCGAGATCGATAATCCAGTCGGCCGCCTTTATCAGGTCGAGGTTGTGCTCGATGATGATCACGGTGTTGCCCTTGTCGACCAGCTGCTGGGCGACATCCACCAGCATGCGCACATCCTGGAAATGCAGCCCGGTGGTGGGCTCATCCATGATATAGAGGGTATCGCCGGTCCCCACTTTCGAGAGCTCGCGAGCCAGCTTGATCCGCTGCGCCTCTCCACCGGATAGAGTGGTGCTGGATTGCCCCAGTGTCAGGTAGCCTAGCCCTACGGAGTTCAACGTTTTAAGTATGCGGTTGATCGCGGGAACCGAATCGAAAAACTCACTGGCCTCCCGCACTGACATCTCCAGCACATCCGCGATATTCTTTCCTTTGTAATAGATCTCCAGCGTCTCGCGATTGTAGCGGCGTCCCTGACAGGTTTCACAGGTCACATACACATCCGGCAGGAAGTTCATCTCGATCTTGCGCACCCCGTCGCCGTTGCAGGCTTCGCACCGCCCGCCCTTCACATTGAATGAAAACCGGCCCTGATCGTAGCCGCGGATCTTCGACTCCGGCAGCTCGGCAAAAAGCGACCGGATATGGTCGAACACCTTAGTATAGGTACCGGGGTTGGATCTCGGCGTCCGCCCGATAGGACTCTGATCGACCGATATCACCTTATCAAGATTGTCGAGCCCCTCCACCTCCTGGTAGGGCAGCGGAACCGACTTGGAACTGTAAAAATAGTTAGACAAAATGGGGGCAAGGGTTTGGTTGATCAGTGAGCTTTTACCGCTTCCGCTGACGCCGGTCACACAGATAAATTTGCCGAGCGGCACCTCCAGGTCGATCTCCTTGAGGTTGTGGCCGCTCGCTCCATACAAATCCACCGTCTCTCCGCTTCCGCTCCGGCGGGAGTCGGGATAAGGAATCACCTCCTCATCTCTCAAAAACTTGGCGGTCATCGAGTCGGGGTCCAGCTCTTCGGGCTTTCCGGCGGAGACGACCTCTCCCCCGTATTCACCGGCGCCGGGACCCAGGTCCAGCACATAATCGGCATTTTCAATGGTCTCCCGGTCATGCTCGACCACGATCACACTGTTGCCCAGGTCGCGCAGGGTTTCCAGCGAGCGAATCAGCTTGATGTTGTCTCGCTGATGCAGACCGATGCTGGGTTCATCCAGGATGTAAAGTACCCCCACCAGCTGGGTTCCGATCTGGGTGGCCAGCCGGATCCGCTGCGCTTCTCCGCCGCTCAGGGTCTGGGCCTCCCGGTTGAGCGTCAGATAGTTAAGTCCGACATTGAGCAGAAA
>JAWVYR010000085.1:0-8714 GCA_033722635.1 Balneolaceae bacterium
ATCACGGTATATATTCTTGGGCTTTAGTGATTTGCCATCTGAACCGCTAACGATTTATTAGATATGAAAAAACTGAATACGATCCTGCTCCTCGTAGGGCTTTACTCATTTGCCGCTCTCTCTATCTCCTGCAGCTCTGAAACACAATCCAAAGATACCGAAGACAAGGATACCACTGCCGCCATTCCAGTGGAAGTGAGCGAGGCGATGCGGGGCAACATATCGGCTTACTACTCCACAACAGCAACCCTGGAAGCCGAAGAGGAAGCGATGGCGGTAGCCAAGGTACGGGGCATCGTCAAGAGTATCAACGTGGAGGAGGGCGATTACGTCCAAACCGGTGAAATCCTGGCCCAGCTCGAGGATGAACAGCTGGAGATTGAGGCTAAACGTGCCAAAGCCACCATGGACCGACTTTACAACGAATACCAGCGCAACAAGGAGCTGTATGAGAAGAAGCTGATCAGTGTGGAGACGTATGAAAACTCAAAGTTTGAGTATGAATCTCAAGAAGCCGCCTATGAGTTGGCCAAGCTGAAAGTGGAACATTCCTCCATCCGGGCACCGATCAGCGGTGTGGTGTCGGAACGCCTGATCAAGGTCGGGAATATGATAAACGCCGATCAGGAGGTCTATCAGATCACCGACTTTGATCCCCTGCTGGCCGTACTGCACGTGCCCGAACATGAATTGAGCAAACTGCGAAAAGGGCAGACAGCGCTGATTCATGTGGATGCCATCAAGAATCAAAGCTTCAACGGTGAAGTTTTGAGGATCAGCCCTGTCATCGATCCCGAAACCGGTACATTCAAGGTGACTGTCGCCGTGAAGGACCGGTCCAATCAGCTCAAACCGGGGATGTTCGGTCGGGTACGCATTGTCTACGATACCCGTGAAAACGCACTCATGGTTCCCAAAAACGCCATCATGGCCGAAGACGGCTTCAACAGTGTGTATGTGATCAATGAGAATATGGCCTATCGACGCAATGTGGAAACCGGTTATGTGAACGGTGAACATATCGAGATAACCGGCGGGCTGCAGCAGGGCGACACGGTGGTCACCATCGGCCAGAGCAGCCTGCAGGACAGCGCACTTGTACAGATCGTTTCCCTCTAATACTGCCAATCCGGAATACCTGTTATGAAAATCATCGACCTCTCGATCCGCCGCAAGGTAACCATCGCTATGTTCACGCTCGGGATCCTTCTGTTCGGATTCGTCTCGCTGTCCAGATTAAAAATCAATCTGCTCCCGGAGCTGAACTATCCGACCCTCACCATCCGCACCGAATATGAGGGGGCCGCACCAGCCGAGGTGGAAAACCTGGTCACCAAACCGGTTGAAGAAGCGCTGGGAGTGATCAAAAATGTACAGATGGTGCAGTCGATTTCCCGACCCGGCCAGTCGGATGTGACCTTGGAATTTGCCTGGGGTACCGAAATGGATTTTGCCAGCATCGATGTGCGTGAAAAGCTGGATGGACTTCAGCTGCCCCTGGAGGCGGAACGGCCGGTCATCCTGCGGTTTGATCCAACGCTGGATCCGATCATGCGATATGCTTTATATATCGAGGATGTTGAAAGGGAGGATGCGAAGGTCGATTATGCCTCGATGGATGAAAGGGCCACCCGGGCCGAGGTAAACAATCTCAAAAAAATTCGCCGCTTCGCCGACGAACTGCTAAAAAAGGAATTGGAATCGGCCCTCGGCGTGGCCTCGGTGAAGATCAGCGGCGGTCTGGAAGAGGAGATACAGGTGTATATCGACCAGGACCGTCTTTCCTATCTCGAGATTCCCATCGAACAGGTAACCCAGGTGCTGGGTGCGGAAAACGTCAATCTCTCTGGCGGCCGCCTGGAGGAGGGCAACCAGCAGTACCTGGTGCGCACACTGAATCAGTTCCAGTCGATCGATCAGATTCAAAATGTGGTCATCACCATCGACGACGGAAATCCGGTGTACCTGAAGGATGTAGCTAATATCTCCCAGGCCTACAAGGAGCGGGAGGCGATCACCCGCCTGAACGGCATGGAAGCGGTGGAGATCGCGATCTACAAGGAAGGGGACGCCAATACCGTATCGGTGGCCGACAATGTTGAAAACCGGATTGCCAGCTACAAAAAGAATATCCCCGCCGGCATGTCAATTACCAAGGTATACGACCAGTCTACCTTCATCTCCTCGGCAGTCAGCGAGGTGGTCAATGCCGCTATCATCGGGGGGATTCTCGCGGTCATCGTACTCTACCTGTTTCTAAGAAATTTCTGGACTACCGTGATCATCTCCCTCTCCATTCCGGTTTCCGTGATCGCAACCTTCAACCTGATGTACGGCAACGATATCACCCTCAACATCATGTCGCTGGGGGGCATCGCACTTGGGATCGGCCTGCTGGTCGACAACTCCATCGTGGTGCTCGAGAACATCTCAAGGCACCGCGAGATGGGCAAGAATGCTCTCCAGGCGGCGCGAGATGGAGCTTCCGAAGTGGGAATGGCGGTGGTTGCCTCCACGCTCACCACGATCGCAGTGTTTTTTCCTCTGGTCTTTGTACAGGGCATTGCCGGACAGCTGTTTAGCGACCAGGCCCTGACGGTCACCTTTTCGCTGCTGGCATCGCTCCTGGTTGCGATCACCCTCATACCGATGCTGGCATCGCTGGCCGGTCGGGAAAGAGAGGAGATCAAAGAACCCGATCTGCGCGAGCCGAAAACCCGCGTTGGTCGATGGATGCGGGCCGGACGTATCTTTCTGTTCGAAAAGGTTCCCGCATTTTTTGTCAGGATCGCTACCAGGTCGGTCAAATGGATCGGCAGAACCGTACTGTTCCTGCTCAACCCCTTCCTCAATGCGTTCGAAAAGGGTTACAACTACCTTGAAAACGGGTATCCCGTACTGCTTAAAAAGGCACTGCAACATCGATTTGCCGTCATCGGTACCGCCTTCATGATCTTCGCCGGCACCCTCCTGCTGGTACCCCAGCTGGGCATGGAGCTGATACCGTCTCTTTCACAGGGCGAATTCATCGTTGAATTCAGAATGCCGCCGGGAACTCCGATCGAAAAAACCGATCAAATACTAAAAACGATACAGCAATCGGCGAATTCGGTCGACAATATACAGACCACCTTTGCGGTAGCCGGTACCGGAAACCAGATGGATGCCAATCCGGAGCAGGGCGGCGAAAACTGGGGTGAATTGAATGTCGCTCTTGCTGATGGATCCAGCCGTTTGCATGAAGAGCTGGCTATGGATCAGCTCCGAAACGATCTTACCCTGGTTCCCGGACTGCAATACAAATTTTCACGACCGGCACTGTTCACATTTAAGACTCCGGTCGAAGTCGAGGTTTCCGGCTATGACCTGGAGAAGCTTAAAAAGGTGAGTGATCAGATTGCCAGGACCATGGAAACGGACAACCGTTTTGCCGATGTAAAAACCACTATGGAGAACGGCAGCCCGGAGATCCAGATTCTATTCGACCGGGCCCGGGCCGCATCACTGGGCCTGCAGGTGCACCAGGTGGCCGACCATGTGGTCTCCAAAGTGCGCGGCGATATTGCAACCCGGTACTCCTGGAGAGATCGGAAGATCGACGTGCTGGTTCGAGCCCGCGAGGAGGACCGATCATCGATCGAAAGCATCCGAAATCTGATCATCAACCCCGACAGCGACAAACCGGTAACCCTCGAGAGCATTGCCGACATCCGTCTCGCCACCGGGCCGAGTGAAATACGTCGGGTGGCCCAGCAGCGGGTTGCACTGATTACCGCCAACCTCAACTACGGGGACCTTTCCTCGGCTGCAGAGCGTATTCAACAGATTATCGACAGGACGGCGATACCTCCGGGTCTGACACCGCGCATTACCGGGCAAAACGAGGAAATGTCGGCCTCTTTTAGATCGCTGCTTTTTGCGCTTTCCCTGGCCGTATTTCTCGTATACCTGGTAATGGCTTCCCAGTTTGAGTCGCTGCTTCACCCCTTTATCATCCTTTTCACGATACCGCTGGCCGTGGTAGGTGCCATCCTCGGCCTCTGGGTGACCGGCTCTACCATCAGCGTGGTGGTCTTTATTGGATTGATACTGCTGGCGGGCATCGTGGTAAACAACGCCATCGTTTTGATCGACCTGATCAACCAACTTCGGCAGCGGGGGATGGAAAAGATGCAGGCGATTATCGAAGGAGGTCGATCCCGTCTGCGGCCGATTGTGATGACCACCTTGACCACCGCCCTGGGCCTCTTTCCGTTGGCACTTGGATTCGGCGATGGGGCAGAGTTGCGGGCACCGATGGCGATCACTGTGATCGGAGGGCTGATCGTCTCCACCCTGCTGACCCTGGTGGTGATTCCCTCGATGTATATGATCATGGATCGCAAGAGCTACCGTAAAGCGACACCGGACTCATCCTCGGACACGACAACCTCTTAACCGCATCGTCTGACTCATGCATCTAACAGAATTTTCACTGCGCCGGCCGGTTACCAGCCTCATGATATTCCTGAGCTTTGTGGTGGTAGGGATCATCGCCAGTCGAATGTTACCGATAGAATATTTTCCCGATATCTCTTTCCCGGGAGCCTATATCACCCTGCCCTACCCCAACTCCACCCCGCAGGAGGTGGAACGCAATATCACCCGGCCGGTGGAGGAAGCGATCGCCACTATCAACGGTATCGAGGAGATCAATTCAACCTCCAGTGAAAGCCAGGCGGGGATCTTTGTCCGTTTCAAAATGGGCAGCGATATTGGGTTAAAAGCGATGGAGCTGAAGGAGAAGATCGACGGGATACGCAACCAGCTGCCGGAGGATATGGAGCGATTTTTCATCAACAAGTTTTCCGCGCAGGACAACCCGATGCTCAATCTTCGGATCTCCAGTGAAAGGGATCTCTCTGACGCCTACGAGCTGTTGGACCGCAACCTGAAGCAGCGCATGGAGCGGCTCAATGGAGTAGCCAAGGTGGAGCTGTACGGCGTTGAGAAAAAGCAGATCCGCATTGAATTGGATCCCAACCGCCTGGAATCGCACAAGGTGGATCTCAACCAGCTTTCCCAGACGCTGCGTCGCAGCAATTTTTCAGTTACTGCGGGCAAAATTCAGGATGCCGGTAAACGTTACGTGGTTCGCCCGGTCGGCGAAATCAACACCATCGATGATTTTGAAAACCTGGTGATCGGCAAAAACAATTTGCGCCTGAAGGATATCGCCATGGTCAACTATGAAAGCCCTGAACGAGACTACGGGCGGCATCTGGATCAGAAATATGCCATCGGACTTGATATCTTCAAGGAATCGGGCGCCAACACCGTAGAAGTTTCCAACCGAGTGATGGAGGAGCTCGATCTGATACGGGGGCTACCGGAGATGCGTGGGATCAATCTCTTTGAAATGCACAACCAGGCTACCGGCATCATCAGCTCGCTGCTGGAGCTACTCAACGCAGGTTTGCTCGGCGGTATCTTTTCCATCATTATTCTCTTTCTGTTCCTGCGTCAAATCAGTACCACGATGATCGTTGCGCTGGCGGTGCCGTTTTCTCTGATTGTAACGCTCGGCGTACTCTATTTTATGGATCTCTCGCTCAATATTTTGTCGATGATGGGTCTGATGCTGGCGATCGGCATGTTGGTGGACAATGCGGTTGTGGTCACCGAAAACATACATCGCAATCAGGCCCTGATGGATGACAAACGAAAAGCGACCATCAAGGGGGTAAAACAGGTTGCACTGGCGGTTACCGCTGGTACTTTCACCACGATCATCGTCTTCCTGCCCAATATTGTTAGCGAGCTGAGCATGATATCGGTACAGATGTACCACGTAGCCATTTCAATCATCATCGCCCTGGTGGCCTCCCTCTTTATTTCGCTGACCATCATACCGCTGCTGACCTCACGCATCAAACCACCCAAGCAGCCGAAGAAGAAACGATTTATCGACCGTGTCATCAGCGGATACGGGACTATGCTGAACTGGCTGATACAACGAAGGTATACCTCAGTAATCATGATCACCCTTACACTGCTAAGTGTGATCATTCCGATGAATACGGTGAATATCGACATGTTCCCCCGGGTCGGATCCCGTGAACTATACCTGCACTACAACCTGAACGACAGCTATACGCTGGATCGGGTGGAAAAAACCGTGGACCGGATCGAGGAGTATCTATATGCCAACAAGGAAAATTTTGAAATCAACTCGGTCTATACCTACTTCCAAAGTGGATATGCGCAATCCACTATTATCCTGATTGAGGAGGATGAGGCACATAAGGATGTGGAACTGATTAAAAAGGAGATCGAGCAAGGGTTGCCGGCCATTTCGATTGGCAATCCCTCCTTCGAATTTCGCAGCCGCAGCGGATCGGAGAATGTGCGGGTATTTGTGATCGGTGAATCGTCGGACGTGCTGGTAGATCTGGTGGATGAGGTTAAGCGCCGGCTCAGCACTGTCAAAGGGCTTGCCGACGTGCGATCGGAAGCTGAGGCCGGCTCGGAGGAGGTGCAGCTGGTGGTCGATCGGACCCGCGCCCGTAAATATGGATTTTCCACTGCCGAGATCGCCAACACCGTATCCAGTTCCATGCGCGGTATGAATCTGCGGAGAGTTCGCGGAGATAATGGTGAGATCGATGTGGTGCTTGCCCTGCAGGATACCGACCGGCAAACCATCAACGACCTGATGGAGCTTCCGTTGAGCGGCGAGAATCAACAGACCGTAAAGCTGGCCACACTGGCTGATTACCAGATCAACCGGGGACCCCGTTCGATCAACAGGCAGAACCGGCAGACCTCGATGGGCATAACGGTAAACCTTGACGGAATCACGATGGACAAGGCACGCGGTGAAATCGCCAAAGTGATGGACCAGATCAACTACCCGGCAGGTTACGGGTGGAGCTATGGCCGCAGTTTCAGGGATGATCAGCAGGCGATGAGTGAGATGATTATCAATATGCTGCTTGCCATGGTTCTCATCTACCTGGTTATGGCATCCCTGTTCGAATCGGTGCTTTTCCCCTCCAGCATCATCTCCTCCATATTTTTCGGGGTGATCGGGGTATTCTGGTTCTTTTTTATGACCGGAACCACCTTCTCCTTTATGGCGATGATCGGGATCCTGATTCTGATGGGTATTGTGGTCAACAACGGTATTGTACTCATCGACCACATCACCCAGTTGAGGGAGGAAGGCATGGACCGAACGGAGGCGATTGTCCGTGGGGGGATGGACCGTATTCGACCGATTCTGATGACCGCCGGAACCACGGTACTGGGACTGCTTCCGCTCTGTTTTGGATCCACCCAGATCGGCGGTGACGGCCCGCCCTATTTCCCCATGGCGCGTGCGATCGTCGGAGGCCTGTTGTTTTCCACGGTGATCACCCTGGTGATCCTTCCCAGCATTTATATCATCCTGGACGACATCAAGCAGTGGTCAGCGAGGGTCTGGAGAGCCGGTACCCGATCAGCCTGATATTGCTATTTTACCCGACCGCCCCCCCCTTCTCTGTGTCGTACGGCTGGTAAAGGGAATCCCGGCTCGCTGTTTCAATCGCGCCGAGAATTGCGTACCATATATCGCAATTTAAAACCGACTCGGTGCACGGCCCATGGACAAAGGAGACTTTTACAGCGAACAGTTCAAGATCCGATCCTCGGAGTCGGCACCCAGCGGCCGGGTCAAGCTGCAGTCGGTTTGCGACCTGCTGCAGGAGACTGCTGGCAATCATGCACTGGAATTGAACTTCGACATCTCCCAACTGCACGAGCAAAATCTGACATGGGTGCTACAGCGGCTCACCGTCGAGATGAACCGATATCCCAAGTGGCGCGACACCGTAACCGTTCAGACATGGCCCTCCAGCGGCGATTCCCTTCGGGCCTACCGCGATTTTCTCATGCTGGATGAAAATGAAAACGAGCTGGGCCGGGCGATCAGTTACTGGATCATCATCGACCTGGAATCCCGCCGGCCGGTACGCATTCCCGAAGAGATACTGGAGCTGGCTCCCGCTTCGGTGGATCACGTTCTGCCTGTCACCAAGGAACGACTGGATAAAAAAAGCCGGTACGACGACTCAAAAACGTTTGATGTGCGAAGGAGTGATCTGGATGTGAACAGGCATGTCAACAATGTGAAATATATCGAGTGGGCACTGGAGGCCTACCCCGAACTGATGGAAGTTACACGCCTCGACATAGAGTTTCATGCGGAATGCAGTTACGGGGATCGCATCCTCTCCAAAATCGCCGATGCAGGTGCGGGCAGGAAAAGCCATCTTATTACCCGATTGGAAGATGATAAAATGCTTGCCCTGGCCGCCACATCAATCGAATAGGTTATTCCACGGTATCCACTTTTTTCGGCTCCTCTCTGTATTCATCGGGATTGGCCTTCATCTCCTGGAACTCCCTGATCGTGTAGAATACCCCCACCAAAAAGAGCACCACAACCAGTGTACTGAAAAGTAAAAGGTATAGTCCCATGGCTAGCTGCTGATGCTTTTAATTTTGAGATAGTTGCCGAATCCGAGAATGGATGGGACCCAGAGCCCCACAAACAGCGACAGACGGTGATGGCCGAGAATCCATAGGGTGATGGAGGCAACCAGTGAGACCATGGCTGCGGATAAAATGAAGTAATCCGATTTCAGAAACATACAAGATCGATTGATCATTGAAATGCCTGTAAATTAATC
>JAWVYR010000086.1:0-8703 GCA_033722635.1 Balneolaceae bacterium
ATCGGCGGCCTCCGGGGTGTAATTTCTGAACAGGTAGAATCCCGCAACCGCACTGAAGGTCACCGCCACGATACAGCAGAGGTAGGAGAGAATGGCCGATCCCGCATGATTCAGCCAGTGCACGATATCCGCCGGTAACACCAGCAGCATGATGGCCAGGGGCACCGTCGCACTCACCATCAAGTTTGACAAAGCGGTATCTACCGGTACAAATGGCAAGTTGCCGATCAGCAGGCCAACGGCATAACTCAACACGATCGGGCCCGCCCATTTCAAAAGGGTTAATCGATCACCATATCTGAGAATAACAGCCGGAAAAAAAATATAAAAAAACGCCTGTACAGCCGATGAGATCATACATTCTCAAATATAGTGAAGTGAATTGATGGGTTATTGATGCAATAAAGAAAGATTTCTGACGGACGACGGAAATTAACTTCTCAACTCTTAAATGCAAATACTCAATTCAACAGGCTCTGAAAAGACCCGGTAGGTAATTGATATTTGATCCAACCCGGTTTGTAGAGATTAATACCATCCCAGTTTAAATCCCCACCGACCTATATCCAATAGAAAGGCAAGCCCCCAATAGTAAATAAAGTAGGTACCGCCGGCTATAAGGGCAAGGCCGCTTATCAACCGGAACTTGTAGGGTTTTCGGGCAGCAATATCATCGATTTTTTTTCTGCCCAGCCACACAATCAGCAGGAACAGAATAACCATCACAGCTATCTGGCCAATACCCTGAACCATCATTACCCCTGCCCCATACACCGGATTCTGTGAGCTCGCCGCATATGCAAGAAACTCTCTAAAAACCGGAAACGGCCGACCGACCGCAAAAAGACCTACCAAGATTCCAAGAAGGCTTGCTTTGACGAGCGTATGGCTGAATAACTCGTTTACGGCGGCAGGAACTTTTTCCTTCAGGCGACTCAAAAAATCCATTTCTATTACTCCCCAGATCAACATGATTGACCCCAAAACAGTAAATACCACCTGTGCCTGGGCCAGACGGACCGGCCTGCTGTTTAATGATTCCACTCCATCCGGACCGAGAAATCCAATGATCATTCCATAAATACCGGTTATTACAAGCACTCCAGCCGTGAACGCACCAAGAGCTTTCCAGGCTGTAGCTCTACCACCGGAGCCATCCGTCGAACAGGCAAGTCCCGGTATCATAGCGAATACCACACAATTACAAGCGGTGAAGGTAGCTGCCAATCCCGCTATTGCTGCAAACAGAAAACCGAATCCTCCCCCCTTTGAACCATAGGATCCGGCCAGTTCGCCGGTATCTCCTATGGTGTTTCCGGCAATGAAATCCTTGCCGAATCCATCCACCAAATGGTAGTTCCAGAAACCGGCCAACAATACAGCAAACAGAACTGCTGCGGCGGTATATCCCAACCGTTTTTTAAATGGGACGAATGTTTGAAGACTGGTTTTCATGTCCGATTTTGGTTATATCTCGATATGCCGAATCATGGGAGATAAGATACGTTACAACAGGCTTGAAATAGAACTCCTTTGATCGCCATTGAGGGTACCCGAATAATTATACTTAAAATTCACGGGGATTGAAAAGTTGACCAAATGTAGTCCAGCGAACTAGAATTCTGCAGTGTTCTGATGCACCATTCAAAACGGCCATATAACCGGAATCAGGAACACCGCGATAATCCAGAAAATGATATTAATCGGCAGCCCGACCTTTGTGAAATCGGTAAATTTATATTGTCCCGCTCCATAAACAAGCGTATTGGCGTGATGTCCAAAGGGGGTCATGAAGGTGAGCGAGGCAGCATAGGAGACGCTTATCACGAAGGGTTCGGCGCTGACCCCGACCGAATCGGCAATCTGAATTGCCAGCGGTGCCAGCAGTGCCGCCGAGGCGTTGGTCGACATGATGGCCGAGAGCGACATGGTAAGCAGGTAAAAACCGGCCAGCAGAGCCCGGGGACCCAGGTCGGCCAGCGAATCGACCAGTGCGGTTGATATCAGTTCAGCTGCCCCGGTCTTGTCCATCGCCAGTCCCAGCGGTATCACCCCGGCCAGCAGCATGATCACTTTCCAGTTCACCGCACTGTAGGCCTCCTCTGTAGTCAGGCAACCTGTTAGGATCATCAGGATCACACCGGCTCCGGCACTGACAGCGATCGGCAAAATCTCCAGTGCCGCCACGATCACCACGGCAAGCAGTATTCCCAGGGCGGTGAAGGTTTTCTCCCTGCGTTGCGGCATCACATCCACCTGCGATGCCACCACAAAGGCGGGATCGTTGTCCAGTTCCTGTACCCGGTCGGTGCTGATGCTCAGCAGCAGGGAATCGCCGCCGGACAGTTTGATTGCACTCAGCTCCTCATGTTTCAACTTCCCGTGATGACGGATCGCCAGCGGCACCGCCCCGAACCGGTCGTAAAAATCTATCTCGCTGAGGCTTTGGCCCTCCAGAGTCGACTCGGGCGCCACCACCGCTTCCACCAGTGCGTCGCGCCCGTGACGCAGGTCCACATCCTCCCACTCCTTCGGCACGCGAGGGGTGAAATCTTCCCGCTGAAGCAGTTTGTTCAGATTCTTTACATTGCCCCGGATCCGGAATACATCGCCCGCTTCCACCTCCACCTCGGAGCGCTGCGCGGATCGGTTTTCATCCGCCTTGTAGATGCGTATCACATCCAGGTCCAGCCGCCGGGTCAGCTCATTTTCATCCAGCACTCCCCCGACCAGATCCGATTCGGGCTGCACCACCACGTCGGTCAGGTATCCCTGCATCTCGAAATCCTGGGTCAGTTCCTCGTCCTTCTCACGGCGAGAGGGAATCATCCTGATACCGACCGTCAGCATAAATATATATCCGGATGCCAGCAAGACAATCCCTACCGGAGTAAAATCAAACATGTTGAACGCCGCAGCCCCACGCTCTTCGGCAATCGAACTCACCAGGATATTGGTAGAGGTACCGATCAGCGTGCATATACCGCCCATGATCGCCGCAAAGGAGACTGGCATCAGCAGCTTGGAGGCACTTATACCGATCTTGGACGCCACGCTGATCAGTATCGGGATGAAGATGATCACCACCGCTGTGTTGTTCATGATCGAGGACATCACGCTGATGAACATCATCATCACGAACATCCAGAACAGAAAATTATCCTGCAGCTTTTCGGAGAAGAAATCACCCGCCTTGTTCAGGATGCCGGTCCGCCTGAGACCCTCGCTGAGCACAAACATCGATCCGATCGCCACCGTGGCGGGATGGCTGATCCCCGATAGCCCCTCCTCCAATGTAAGGATACCGGTCACCAGCAGGCTGACCAACAGGATCAGGGCGGCGATATCGAACGATACGTAATCGGTGGCAAACAGGAAGAGCGCCGCCGCCAGCAGGAAGAAGACAAATATGATTTCAAATGACATGAACAGACTATTCAGTTCGATTCCAATCAGATTCCCGGCGTGTTGAATTTACAAATGAAATAATTTCCGGGATAATTTAAAAATAGAGAAATTCTACTATATCAGAATAGTTCTTGTGCAACCGGGACCATAGACGAATCCGTCCATTGACTGAAAAAGAAAAGTTGTATGACTCAGCAGGTGCCTACTGAGTCCCCAATAGATAATGAATATACAGAGTGTCGGTATCGGTGGGCGAAACCTGGTATGACTGCTGTTGCAACATATCTATTTCAAACGAGTTTTCGGTATCTGTTAACATCAAAGTGCCGGCCATCTTTTTCTGATCAATATCCCAGCTAATATCCAAACTATTACCGCTTCCCACTGTGTATATCAGTGGCCAGATCTCTTCTTTGGAGGTTGAATTCCTGTAATCTTTAAATAGCCGCTCTCCTTGATTGCTAAGATAACTAAAGAAAGAACCCTCGGGAGGGGGAGGTGGAGCTTGTTCGTCGACGTTTCTGTCGAATGATCCGGTCGCGTTCGTTATTTGCCCGATAACCAGATGTACGGCGTCCAGGGAATCTTGAACTGTCAATTCAGTCGTGTATTCAGATGTTATATCCAAAAAATTGGCCATCAACTGTGTATTTTGATTGATAGTAAAAATAAGCGGATTGTCTGCTGATTGAATATCACCCGTCCAGCGTTCGAATTCCCATCCCTTATTCGGTTGAGCACGCACCGTGATTTCTGTTCCTTCTTCAAATGTTCCCGAACTTGGATTTACACTACCGCTCCCATCCGGATTGACCTCCACCGTAAGAGTATAGGTAGTCGGTTCTTTTTCGCCGCCATTGCCGCCTCCATCACCATCATCACCTCCTCCGGAACCGGTACTTGGCGAACAACCGACAACGAGGATCAATCCTATGACCAATAATTTAACGGGATTCCACAACATGATATGCATTCCAGCTTATTTAATTAATGTCATTTTTCGTATCTGTGTGAAGGGACCCGCCTGCACACGAATAAAGTAGACACCGCTTGCCAGCCGGCTTCCATCAAACCTCACGGTATAGATACCCGGTTGCTGCTCCTTATTAACAAGCGTTTGCACCTGGCGGCCCAGGATGTCATAGACATTCAACCTAACCGTGGATTTACTGGCTACCTTATATTTGATAGTGGTACTGGGATTAAAGGGATTTGGATAGTTGGGAAGCAGACTAAATTCAACCAAAGCTTCATCCCGGTTGATGCGTTTTATATACATATTTTCCGAACCACTCTCGATAAATTGTGTTTTGCCGGGCGCCAGGGTTAACAAAATTTGATCTTCGCCATCCAGAATTTCAATCTGGTAAATTTTGTCATCCGTAGTCACCTTATGCAATTTGACTTCTACCGGATATTTTTTTGATCTAAAAGCTATTTTAGTTTTTTCGCTATCTCCTATTTTAAATCCCCCTTCAACTCGTATATCCAGAACAGGATCAGGAGATTTAGGAGGCAACAGGTAACGCATCTTATCCTTCTTGGTCAATGAGACCGGTGAGTATAACAGATCGGTTTTATTGTTTTCCGTTGAGAAGGTGATGCGATCCAGCAGTTGCTCTCGCTGAGTCTCGGCTTCAGCAACAGCAGACAATTCTGGTTTTATCGATGCTGATCCAACCGACAACCAAACGGCTCCCGTATCGCTGGCAAAGATCCAATGCCCCTGGCCGGGCAGCAGTTTCGACGTTTCCACATAGGAGGTTCCGTCATATCTATATATAGGCGGAGACCCCAGGATATCCAGAGGATCCTCGATCGCCGCGGCTTTCACCGTATCAGAAAGACTGCCTATCAAATTCCACCCCTTGTTGAGCAGAATGGATGTTGAATCAAGACCCTGACCCTGAAGATCCAGCATCACCGAATCAAAACTTTTGATCCAGTATCCCCGACCTCCGGTCAGTACGCTGTCGGATTCGTAGGTCCTGTCGAAACTGAATAGTTGAAGACCTGTCTGTACTTCCTGCTGGTAGAGCAGTGTGTTGCTGACCATTTGCCAGTCATCGGACACACTTAATTGTCGCAGGATATAACTCACCGGGCTGGTCAATGGACTTGCGTTACCGGCGTTGTCCAATGCCGCCACGGCAAAGAATCGTGTGCCGCTTACTGTAGTAGCGTAGGTGTGTTCCACTGCTGCGAGGGTGTCTGTGGGTAAAAGTGCATTCACATCAGCACCCTGATAAATGATATAGCCCGCCAGGTCACTTTCCGTGTTAGATTCCCAGCTCAGTGTAACATTGTTATCATCCGTTTCTAAAACCAGGCTGGAGGGAACGGAAGGAGCATCCACCAGCGTGGTGAAGCTCCATACAGGAGACCAGCCACCCAACCCTGAATCATTCTCTCCGGCTACCCTCCAGTAATAGGCAACCCCCTCTTTAAGTCCTGAAATATTCAACTCCGTACCATCTACACCGGATGTATCTAATACTGTGGAACTGAAACCGGATGATGTGGAGAGTTGAATTCTGTATGAATCGGCATTAGCAACACTGTTCCAGTCTAGGGTAAGATCTAGGGTAAGATCCGTACTGCTGTTTGCTGGACCTGCCAATACTGGTGTACCTGGCGGGAGTAAAATATGGGTAATGGCATCATACCCGGCCGGCTCGGTTTCTTCAAAGCCTACAAAGTCAGTGGCGATGCTGTAAAACGCATACTCATTCCCATCAGTACCGTTATAGACGGCCGTGGTATCGGTGGTCTGCTCGATCCAGGTTTCAAAAGCTCCACCATTTTCCGAAACGAATACCGAGTAGCTCTTTACCCCACTCTCGCTGTCATTCCCGTTCCAGGATACGGTAAAAGCAGTATCACTTTGTAGGGAATCGAGGGCCGCCACCTGGCTGACTGGCGGGAGATCATCGATGATATTGCTCCATAATGGTGTCAGGATGGGATCATTGGTATCAAAAACGATGCTTGCAACAGTCCCTACCTTTTCGCCGGAGGCAATCTCAACCTGGTGATCGGCATAATAACTGACAGAGGCCTCTCCCTCGGGTCGATTAACATTGGGAGGCAGAAAACCCGCAATCGGATCGGTGGTCAACTCCATGGTTGCCGGATCCAGTGAGGTAAAGGTCCATGAGATGATGCCGGTTGAAGTATCGAAGTTTGCCTCAATCCTGAGGATAAGATCCATATCCGGTCTTAGGTCCACGTCTTTGGTGAAGGATGTGGTATCCGACGGAACCGATATCGCCTTGGTGGCGACCACGATCGTTCCAAATCGGAAAGTAGAAAAATCAAAATGATCGGTATCCAGGGTATCGCTGATTTCCACTACCTGCGCCGGGGCAGTTGCACTTTCCTTGTTTTCAAAAAATACGGTATAGGGCACGGTATCCTGCGGGGTTATATACCGTTCGGCCAATACTCCATCCAGGCTTATTTTCTCATTGGGATCGGAAGAGACTATGCAGTTGGATTTGAATTCCGCTTCAGCACCTCCGCCGGACCCGTCAAACAAGGGTTGACATGACTCAAATAGATCACCTATTGTTCCAGCTCCTCTTGCTAAATCATTCAAGGCTTTGACAATTTTAGCTATTTTCCCAACCACCAGAACATCCGTTGCACAATTAAGTGCCTGCCATGCGATTACAAATGCATGATCCAGTGCATTTACCTTGGTAAGTTTTCCGCGACCGACGGTAATTCCTGCATCCACGACTTCCACACCGAGCACCAAACATTCTTTCCCGGGAATTAAGTTTGCTCCGATTTTTAACGCTTCTCGGGCAAGTTTATAATAGCAGACATTTCGTTTTTCTTCCGTAACGGCCGCTCCCAGTTCAGCCTTGCCACTTGCAACCTGGCCATGGGTGGTACATCCCTGAGCCTGCCCGGGAATAGAAAGGGACCCGTTCGGATCGATATGACCTGTAAACAGATCATTGTCTCCCTCAGATCCCGGAAATTCAGGATAATATTCATCCAACAAAAATTCGATCTCCTCACCTTCTGGAAGTTGATCGGGCAGATCCACCCCATACCGGGCTACCCGGCATTTCAAATTTTCATACGGATCGTCCTTCGGGCATGGATCAAAGTGGCTGGACGAAATATTCATGCTTGAAGAGGGCGCCTTCCCCCGCACCACCACGGTAGAATTGCCTCTATTCTCCACTTCGACCGTATAGGATACACTGTTATTCAACCGGGTAAATGGAGAGGTTTCAATACCAATAAAAACGTTTGCTGAAAGATTAGAAGGTTCCGGTAAAGAACCGTCAAACAGCAGCAGCTGATCGCTCTCATATTGCATCGCAAAAGTATAATCCGGTGTTGAGAGCCCTTCTAAATTCTCAAACAACCCGGTTCGGGCATCAACATCCCATATGACCGGGCTGAAAAGGTCCAGCGAATCAGGGATAAAACTGTTGATAAGTGCAACGGAAAGCGTGCCGTTCAGTGAGGGTGTAGACGCGTAAAGCTGGTCATACCCCGAGCCGGCGCCGGTGCCTCCTATCTCAATGTCTACCCGGCCGGTGGAATCCTGCGTCAAAATACCATTGATATCAATTTTTCCGATCGGGCTATCTCCAGAACCGGGCGTAATCGATCCCCTGTTCAGAACCTCGCCGTCGATGGTACCGGTTCCCGTAATAGTGCCAGTGTTGATTAACCCGGCATTGGCTTTTAAGGTAAAATTGGGTTCCCCGAGGTCAATCACTCCTTCGTTGATGAAATCCCAGGCGGTCGAAAGGGTGGCGTTCGTGGAGGAAAAAATGCGTCCCTTGTTGATCAGGGTGGGGCGGCCTGAAGTGCCGATAATGCCCATACCCGATGTAAGAGTCGTTGCCGTGAAATCAAGTTCGGCATTTTCTCCTAAGATAAAACTGGAGGAACTGTCCGCGTTAAAACGGGTTCCGCTGAATAGACCTGATCCCGCACTTACTATCAGGTGATGATCAACGAGTCTTTTTTCCTCACTGGTCGTACGGTCACCCCCGATGATATTGATACCCCCGAATACAAAGGTTGTATCCTTACCGGTCATGGTACCGCCGTTCCAGGTCATTTTACCACCAACCGTAACTGGAAAATCAGAGTTAATGGTGGAGCTGGTGTTGAACTGCGAATATCCCCCGTTGACCGTCAGCGGGGCTGCCAGCGTCAGCACCCCTTCGAAGCCCAGCGCCAGCGAGTCGACCCCCAGCGGGCCGGTCGTCTGCACATCCAGCCGCCCGCGGTTGCCACCCACGACCAGCGTCTCCCCGGCCA
>JAWVYR010000087.1:0-8693 GCA_033722635.1 Balneolaceae bacterium
ACAGCCCGAAAATCCGGCCGTACCAAAAATTGGGGCGAGGTGCTGGATTCAGCCGTCTTCCCGGGTACACAGGGCGGACCGTTGATGCATGTGATCGCCGCCAAGGCTGTCTCCTTCAAAGAGGCGCTCACCGATGAATTCAAGACATACCAGAAGAAGATCCAGGCCAACACGAAGGCTATGGGTGATAAATTCATGGAGATGGGTTACAACCTGGTGAGCGGCGGCACCGATAACCACTTAGTGCTGATCGACCTACGCAACAAGGGGCTGACCGGCAAGGAGGCCGAAGAGGCGCTTGAAAATGCCAACATCACCCTGAACAAGAATATGGTACCGTTCGATACCGAGAGCCCGTTTGTCACCTCCGGTATCCGCATCGGATCGCCGGCGATGACCACCCGCGGCTTCGGAACGGAAGAATTTGAGTATGTGGCCGAACTGATCGACCGGGTGCTTCAGAAAACCGACGATGAATCCATACAGCAAGAGGTCAAAAAAGAGGTGAAAAATCTCTGCGACCGGTTTCCGTTATATGATTTTGTGACAGCCTGATATTGAGTCCCTTCATTCGCGTACGATTACTAAATCGAAATAAAATGCGTTCAATTTGATTGATACCGGGAGACCGAATTTGCCTTTATGAGCACTGCCGATGAACGACAGATCATGACCCAGGATCCGCCTGCCGCCCAGCCGGTGGACCGTACCGCCCAGATGTCATTTCTGGAGCATCTGGAGGAGCTGCGGTGGCGTATCATCAAGGGATTGGCCGGGGTGGGCGTAGGTGTGATCATCGCCATCATCTTCGGCGACTTCCTGGTCAACAAGGTGATGCTGGGTCCCACCCGCTCCGATTTTTTTGTCTATACCTGGCTGGGTATCGACGCGATCGACCTGGTACTCCAAAGCCGCAAGCTGCCCGGACAGTTTTTCACCTACTGGGGAACCCTGATCGTCGCCGGCGGGGTAATCGGAGCCCCTATCTTTTTTTACCAGATGTGGGCATTTGTGGAGCCGGCCATGGAATCGAGTGAAAAGATGAAGACCGGGCTCCACACCCTCTTCATCACCTCCTTTTTCTTTGCCGGCATCGCCTTCGGCTATTTTGTGCTGGTGCCTTTCGCCCTGCAGTTCTTCAGCCAATTCCAGATTTCGGAGGTGATACACAACGATTTTGACATCAACGAGTATTTTACTTCGATGTCGATGTGGGTGCTTGCCTGCGGGATCATCTTCCAGCTTCCGGTGGCCAGCTATTTTCTCTCCAAATTCGGACTGCTGACGCCGGAGTTCCTCAAGCAGTACCGCCGCCATGCCATCGTAATCTGTTTCATTCTCTCCGCCATCCTCACGCCGCCCGATCCGGTTTCACAGATTTTGATCGCCATTCCGCTGATATTGCTCTACCAGCTGGGCATATGGATCAGCAAGATCGGCGTCAGGAAACGAAAGAAAGAGCTGGACAAGGCGATGGACGGTGAACAATCATGAGATGTAGGAACTGACTCTTTCCGGCCGCTGTTTGTCCTAACTGTTAACTGTATTGAATGGTATGAAAGTGATTCCAACTTCCAATAGTAGTAATCATATCCTAAACGTTCTCTCCGGATGGTTTATCATTCTCATTGCCATGCTTTTAGCATCCTGTGGAACAGAGAAAACCGATCTTCCCGGATCCTACCGCGGTGTGCTGGAAAGTCCCGGCGGGGAGCTGGCGTTTGACCTTCAAATTGATCTCACAGGGGATTCGCTGACTGCCTATGTCATAAACGGGATCGACACCACGCGCTTTTCCACGGTTCGTATGTCCGGGGATTCCCTGATTCTGCGTTTCGACTTCTATGACTCGGAACTGTGGAGCAGTATACAGAGCGACGGCACATTGAGGGGCCAGTGGAGCAAGCGATCTTCCGGGGGGGCAAGGTCCCGGTTGCCGTTTCGTGCCGTAAAAGGGCAGCAAGAGCGCTACCGAACCGTTTCGGAGGATCACTATCGTTTTGATGGAAACTGGGCCGCCTCCTTTACCGATGAGGATGGATCCTTTCCGGCCTATGCCCTATTCGTGTCGGAACCCGGGGGAACGCTCCACGGCACATTCCGGACCGAAACCGGTGACTACAGGTTCCTGGAAGGAATCTACCGCGATTCATCTTTCGTACTCTCCACCTTCGATGGGGCGCACGCTTTCCTCTTCAAAGCCAGGATGCAGCCGGACGGCACACTGAAAGGGGATTTCTGGTCCCGCGATACCTATCATGCCACCTGGACCGCCGAAAAAGGAGAGGATCATTTGCGGGATCCCTACCAGATCTCGGCCGATGAAGCGGTAGGCAGGAACATGCAATTCACTTTCCCCGACCTGGAAGGTGAACCCGTTTCCGCATCCGATGTGCGTTTTCAAAACAAACCGATGTTGGTCTACCTCTTCGGTTCCTGGTGCCCAAACTGCGCGGATGAAGCCCGGATGATCCGGGAGATCTATCGAACGGAATATGCAAACAGCGACCTGCAGATCGTGGGATTGGCCTATGAATACACCGGGAATTTCGAGGAGGATGCGGAGATGGTCCGCCGCTACAAGCAGCGATTCGATATTCCCTGGACACTGCTGGTAGCCGGAACCAGCAGCAAAAAAGCTGCCGCAGAAACTTTACCTTTTCTCGAAGAAGTGATATCCTATCCCACCAGCATTTTTGTTAACCGAGACCACATTATCGAAGCGATTCACGTGGGTTTCAACGGACCGGCAACGGGTGCCCAATATTTTAAAGAGAAACAACGTTTTAAAAAACACTTAGATACAATTACAGGCAGAAGATAGTATGATCAGAACGGCCATTATTTTTATCACTCTGACGGGCAGCTTATTGATGTTCACGGGATGCGGCGACGGGGGCGGACCGACAGGACCGGATTTCTCCACCGTACCCCCACCTTTCGACACCACCCAGGCTACAAGCGTCATCGAAGGTGAGGAAGGGTTAAAGATCTATGTGATCGCCGAAGGAGCCGGCCCTTTTGAAGTGGTAGTTCGGGATCAAGTTAGAATTTTCTTCACCGGCCGGCGGACCGACGGTACGGTATTCACCAGTTCCTACTCCAACAACTCCAACTCTCCTACCCTTTTTTCCGATCTCACCCCCAACCGCTCCGTATCCGGGATCACCAGGGTTACACTGGTGGAAGGTTTGCGGCGCGGTTTGCTCGGCATGAAGGAGAATGAAAAGAGAACGATTGTCGTACCTCCCGAATTGGGCTACCAGAATCTCAGCAGTCCCGGGGTAAACGGATTCAATCTGCGCAACGATACCCTGGTATATGATGTGGAGCTGGTCGAAATTCTCTGATCATCGGCTGTATATTCGTGGGATATGGTCCGAAAGACGGGTCAATATCTCATAGGGAATGCTTTCCACCTTGGCCGCCCAGTACTTCGCATTGTCCGCCGGTGCTTCTCCCATGATCTGAACCCTGCTACCCGCGGGTTTCTCATTTTGTCCCAGAAAAACGATGAAATAGTTCATGGTAACTGTTCCGACCGCAGGAAACAGGTCTCCCTCTATGGCCACGCTGAAACGGCCGGTCAGGGATCGCCAGACGCCTTCCCGATATCCGACCGGTACGATGCCGATATATCCCTCTTCGGGCGCCTCCCAAACTGCACCATAACTGACGGTATCCCCCGGGGCTACCTTCTTTACCTGCGCGAGTTGCGATCGCCAGGACAACACCGGCTGGAGTCCGGGAATCTCTTTTTGTCCCGGTGAATATCCGTACAGTCCGATACCCGGCCGCACCATATCGAAGTGGGCATCCGGGTAGAAGACCGTGCCCCCCGTGTTGGCCATATGGGTGATCAGCGAATCGTCAAACCGGGAACGGATCACCTTGAACATATCAATCTGGGCAACCGCTTTCTGCGATCCGGGGTCCTCGGCCGTGGCGAAGTGAGAATAGATCCCCGCGCAGTTCAGGTGGCTGTAGGATTCCACTTTTTGGATCACTTCCTCCATATCATCCGGCAGCAGTCCCAGACGCCCCATGCCGGTGTCGATATTGAGATGATAGCTGGAACCCTCAGGCAATATTTCAAAATGGCGGAGGTCGCTGACCGTGGCAGTCAGGTTATAGTTGCGGTAGATCGGCGCTTGCTGTTCCCCGGGCGCATTAAAAACCAGTATAGGAAGATTTATGCCTGACTCCCGCAAAATCTTACCTTCTCCCGGGCTGTTCACTGCAAACCACGCTACCTGCCCCTCAAGCATTTCAGCCAATGGCACCATCCCATGGCCATAGGCCTCCGCCTTTACCACAGCCATCACCTCTGTTCCGCTGATAAGCTCCTTCTTGAGGAGCTTCAGATTCTGTTCCAGGGCAGACAGATCGATCTCTATCTCGGAGTATCCGTGAATTCCTGATGCCTTATTTTCGATTCTATCATCCATCAGACTTACCGCTCATTCGAACCATTGATCCGATACGTTTTATATCGGTACCGTTTACGAAGATAGCAATTCATTCAGGGCTGTGAAACTCGCTCCGACAGCCTTTTTTCACGAGACCAGCACCCAACGGCAACCGGTCAGGCCGCTGTAGGTCAGAACCAGAAACCTCCGCGCTGATCCTTCAGTATGACTCCGGCCGCATTATAGCCGGCTGCTCCAAATACTCCTCCGCCCGGATGGCAGGAGGCACTCGAGAGGTAGAGGTTTTTAATCGGGGTCTTGTACCGGCTCATCTCCGGTACGGGCCGGAACATGAACATCTGGTCGATACTCATCTCCAGATGCATCACATTGCCTTTGATCAGTCCATGTTTACGTTCGATATCCAGCGGGGATTGAATATACCAGTCGATTCGTTTCCCCTTCATGTTGGGAGCGTACCGCTCCACCACACCGTAGATCTTCTCAGCCTCCCTTGTTCGGATCTCATCCCAATGCACACCGTCGGCCAGCTGATAGGGATACCACTGCGCCCAGGCATAGAGGGTATGAGCCCCATCCGGTGCCATATCCGGATCGATACCGGAAAAGGTCATGGCAACAACCGCCGGCTCCTCGGGCGGACGGCGTTTTACGTGGTCGCCGATCGCCCGGTTCATATATGCGAGTGAAGGAGCCAGCAGCTGCATACCGTTGTGAATATGTGGATCATCCGGACAGGCCTCATATTCGGGCAGCTCCTCCACGGCACACCGGATCACCATCCCAAGCCCGTTCCCGATATTGATATCCTCCACTTTCCGAACCAGAGAGCGATCGAGGTGATCGGGGCCCACCAGCTTAAGCATCGTCGTCTGTACGTGGGCGTTCGACACAATGATATCGGCACGAAACTCCTCCCCGGCAGTGGTCACTACCCCGAGAGCCTCTCCTCCTTCCACCAGAATCTCCTCCACCGGCGAATCGGTTTTTATCACGCCCCCGTGGGCCTCCAGGTATTTGCCCATGGCTGCCGTAAGCATACCCGAACCTCCTCGAGGATGTTTGGCACCGCTCTGATGCAGCATCGCCTGCCAGCCCGCGAAATCGGCCGTAGCCGGTTGATCGGGGGTGGGGCCGGACTGGGACGCAAACCAGATGATTGCGGCCTTCAGAAACGGATTTTCAAAGCTGTCATCGACCACCTTCCCGTAGCTGCTCAATATTTTCTGCAGTTCTCCGATCTGGTCTCCCTTCTCAAAAAGAGCGCCGGTCCGGTATTTACCCTTGATCCACTCAGCCATAAAATTTTTTCCCGTCGGCGGTGCCATAAAACTGCCCAACACGCCCTCGTTGATCCGTCCCCAGTAGGAGATAAAATCGCGGTAGTTCCCGACATCCTCGGGAGCCACCTTCGCTATCGATTCCAGTGTTCTGTCAAGGTCCCTGAAGAAATGGATCACCCCCCTGCCCTCCGGCACCGGATAGGACATGATCGGGTCCATCTCGATATACTTGAGGCCGTAGTTTTCCAACTCAAGCTCTTCGATGATACCGGTCTGATGTATCATGATATGCACGGAGGAACCCACATCGATCCTGAAACCGCCCGGATATTCATCCGTATCAAACATCGTCTCGGTGGTTACGGCACCGCCGATCTGTTCACGGCGTTCAAGTACCAACACCGAATATCCGGCCCGGGCCAGATAACATGCGGTGACCAGGCCGTTGTGTCCCGAACCAATGATGACAGCATCGTATTTGTTCATTGTTTTATAACAGCTGTTTTCATAAAATAGCCCTGAATATCATTCCCGGAGAATCTAAAATAATACCTAATCATACAAAATAATTTCCCATAATGAGATTTTTCCAAATGCTAATCGCCTCGACACTGGGCGTGTTACTTGCCGGCTTTATCATTTTCATCATCGTGTTTATCACGGTCGTCAGCAGTGCCGAGGAACCTGAACCCTATATTCGGGACAACACCGTGCTTCAAATCGAGATCAGCGGTACACTGCCCGCCCACGCAGCGACGAATCCCTTTGATGAAATCCTCAATCCGGACAAAAGGCAACCGGTTTCCCTGGAATCGCTCAAAGCGAACCTGGAGAAGGCAGCCTCGCATGATAAAATCAAGGGCGTTTGGCTGCATATCAACATACTGGCTTCCACCTGGGCCAACCTGGAGGAAGCCCATCGGCTTGTTAAAAGTTTCGCGGACAGCAGCGACAAGTTCGTCTATGCCAGCACCGACGATATAGGGTTGAATGAAGCGGGGTACTACCTGGCCACCGCCGCCGATTCGATTTTCTCCCCCCCGGAGACCTATTTTGAATTTGACGGTTTTTATACCCAGGTTAGCTTCCTTGCAGGCCTGTTTGAACGGATAGGGATCGAAGCGGAGGTGACCCGGCACGGCAAATACAAATCAGCCGTGGAACCCTTTTACCGCAGGGAACTATCGGAGGAAAGTGCCTACCAGCTTGAGGAGCTGCTCGTCGATGTGAACAGCAATTTCGTAGAGGATGTAAGCAGCAAAACCGGGAAAACGGCCGAGGAGTTAAACCGCCTCCTTAACAGCCAGCCTTCGCTTTCAGCCGGTGTCGCCTTTCAAAACGGACTGATCGATTCACTGATCTATCCCGACCAGGTGGTGTCGCTGATCAAGGAGCGCATTGGGTTGGACGCTGACAAGGAGCTAAACACGGTCTCTAACAGCCGATACTCCCGGGTCACCGCCGAATCCGCCGGAATCAACCGGCCTTCAACCGAGAATAAAATCGCAGTGATCTACGCTTCAGGGCCCATTATGTCGAGTTCCAACGGGCAGAACCCCTTTGACACCCAATCTTATATTACCGCCGCCGAGATAAAAAGCCATCTGGACGATATACGGGATGACAGTGATATCAAGGCGCTGGTGATCCGTATCAACAGCCCCGGCGGTTCCGGCAGTACTTCCGATCTCATCTGGCGGATGTTGCGCGAAACCTCCCGTGATATACCGGTGATCGCCTCGATGGGGCCGGTTGCCGCCTCAGGCGGATATTATATCGCGATGGCCGCCGACACGATTGTTGCCGAATCCACCACCATTACCGGATCGATCGGGGTGTTCGGTACCAAATTCAATGCCCGGAACCTGTTCAATGAAGAACTGGGGATCACCTTCGATCTGGTGAAAACCCATGATCACGCCGACTGGCTGGTCCCTACTCGCGGACTCACCTCTTCCGAGGAGAAAGCATTTCAAGAGTTTATTGATACCTTCTACAACACCTTTATCGGCAAGGTTGCTGAATCCCGCGGCATGACCGTCGAGCAGGTCGACCAGGTGGCCCAGGGCCGGGTATGGACCGGTGTGGATGCCCGGGAGCAGAACCTGGTGGATGAACTGGGGGGAATACATGATGCCATACGTATTGCAGCCGAAAAGGCTGGGATTGAATCCTACAGAACAACTGTTTACCCCCGAAAGAAAGAGCTGTTCGAGCTGCTGATGAGCTCCACTGAGTCCCGGATAAAGAGCTGGTTCAGCAATCCTTTCCTGGATCAGAAAGAGCTGCGACAGGCGTATGACGGACTCTCACTGAAAAACAGAGATGCGCTGACACTGTTGCCCTATGAAATCAATATCCAGTAGATATTATGAAGATCGGCCGATTCACCATCGAGCAACTGAGCGAGGGACAGTTCGAGTTTCATAAGGGTGGCCACTACCGGCGATTGGAATCCGATTCACCGGATCCCTCCCCGCCGGGTGGATCGATCCGCCGTGGAACAACCATCCTGGGGATCGGCCCGGTACTGGTACAGAGCGAGGATTACCGTCTGCTGCTGGATACCGGACTGGGTTGGGGCATGGATGCCGGAAGCCACTACGGGGATATCTCCAATGTGAAAACCAACCTGGAAATTTTCGACCTACAGCCCGGTGACATTACCGATGTAATCCTGAGCCATCTTCACTACGATCACGCCGCCGGTTCAACCTACGTGGACGCTGCATCCCGCACCTCTCCCACATTTCCCAACGCCACCTACCACCTGCACCGGGAGGAATGGGAATTTGCACTCTCCCATGTAGAGTCCGGTGATTCACCGCCCATCGGAAGTGAATACCACCTGGATGAAATCTATCGGCTGGCGGCTGACAACCGTATGAATTTGATCGAATCGGATCACCTGGAGATCCTACCGGGCGTCGACATTGTGAAAACCGGTGGACATACGCCGGGCCACCTCGCCGTCACGATA
>JAWVYR010000088.1:0-8685 GCA_033722635.1 Balneolaceae bacterium
ATACCGAACACGGCCGTTAAGCTCCGCAGCGCCAATGGTACTGCCCCCAAGGCGGTAGAGTAGGTCCTCGCCTCTTCGTTTTATTTTACCCACTGCAAGGCCCGCCAGGCATCCCCCGGCGGGCCTTCGTAGTTTAGGATAGGGTTATTAAATTCTTCGCTCCACCTGCCCGGCCATCCCCTCATACCAGCCGGCAAAGGTATCATCCTCTATCCGCTCACGCATCTGCTTCATCAACCACAGGTAAAAGGTAAGATTGTGCAGCGTCGCCAGCATCAGTCCCAGGATCTCGTCGTTTCGAAACAGATGATGCACGTAGGCCATCGAATAGTTCCGGCAGAGATCGGAAGAAAAATCGGGGTCCAGGGCATCGTGATGATTCTTCCACTTGGCATTGCGGATGTTGATGATCCCGTTGCGGGTGAACAGCTGCCCGTTGCGGGCGTTGCGGGTGGGCAGCACGCAGTCGAACATATCAATACCCCGAGCCACGGAGTGCAGCAGGTTGGCGGGGGTGCCCACCCCCATCAGGTAGCGGGGTTTGGTTTCCGGCAAATCATCCGTATTCAGGTCGGTCATCTCATACATCAGGTCGGTCGGCTCGCCCACGCTCAGGCCGCCGATGGCGATCCCCTCGAAATCGAGATCGGCCATAAATCGTGCCGATTCTTTGCGCAGCTCCGGGAAGGTTCCACCCTGGACGATGCCGAACTGAAACTGTTGGTGGCCGTACTTTGGCTCTGAATTGAGAAACGCCTCCCGTCCCCGCTCCGCCCACCGGTGGGTCAGCTCCATCGATTCTTTGGCATACTCCTCGCCGCAGGGATAGGGCGGGCACTCATCCAGAATCATTATGATATCCGATCCCAGGATCCGTTGTATTTCCACCACATTTTCGGGGGTGAAGATATGTTCCGACCCGTCATGGTGGCTCTTGAACCGGGCCCCCTCCTCCTCCAGCTCCCGGATATCGGAGAGCGAAAAGATCTGGTATCCCCCTGAATCGGTGAGAATCGGCCCCTCCCAGTTGATAAAACGGTGCAGCCCGCCCGCCTCCTCGACGATATCGCAACCGGGCCTCAGATACAGGTGGTAGGCATTTCCAAGGATAATCTGCGCTTTTACTTTCTCAATCAGCTCATCCTGGCGAACCGCCTTGACGGTTCCCAGGGTACCTACCGGCATAAAAGCGGGTGTTTCGATGGATCCGTGATCGGTTCGGATCGTTCCCGTTCGGGCTTTGGTGCTCGTTGCCGTTTTCTGCAGTTCAAACATCTCCGGAGGTTAAAAAAAGACTAATTTGATGAAGCAGGGGAATATAAGAGGTTTTACCGTGTAATAAAGCATAGGGTTTTTGCATCAACAGGGGGAATAGGATATGAGAATGGGTTATTTTTATTTTTTTGATTTCATCTAAATTGTAAAAATATTGTGCTTCACATTTCAAGCTGACCGGTATGCAGTCTGAAACCCTTATCATTGTACCTACATACAACGAGGCCCACAATATCGGCCGTCTGATCGACCATCTGATGCAGCTGGACCTGCAGGTTGACATTTTGGTGGTTGATGACGGCTCGCCTGATGGTACGGCCGATGTGGTCAGGGAAAAACAGCAGGAGCTTCCGGAACGGGTGCATCTGATCGAACGGGAAGAAAAACTGGGACTGGGTACGGCCTATGTGAGGGGGTTCGAATTTGCACTGGGGAAAGGATATCAGTATGTCTGTGAAATGGATGCGGATTTCTCCCATAATCCGGAGGATCTACCCGGGCTGATCCGTGCGGTAAAAAGTGGGGAAGCGGATGTGGCGGTCGGATCGCGCTATGCCAACGGGATCAGCATTGTAAACTGGCCGTTGAGCAGGCTGATCCTCTCCTACGGGGCCAACCTCTATGCCCGTTTCATCACCGGCCTGCCTATCTTCGACTGCACCGCCGGCTTCAAATGCATCCACCGCGACGTGCTGGAGGCGATATCGGTGGAAAAGATCGACTCCAACGGCTACGCTTTTCAAATCGAAATCCATTTCAGGGCCTGGAAGGAGGGATTCAGGTTGAAAGAGCTGTCCATCATATTTCGCGAAAGGGAGGAAGGGGAGTCAAAGATGTCCAGAAAGATCGTATGGGAGGCGATATGGCGGGTATGGGCGCTCAAATTCCGCCAGATCTTCGGCTTGCTTTAGATCATCTGCGATTTAAGCTTACATACTGTGAATTAGTTCTTATATTTATAATTCATTCTTGATCAATTTTCTTAAGCGTCTACTATGCAGTATTTAGATTTTGAACAACCGATTGCCGATCTGGAGAAAAAGATCGCTGAACTCAGCGAGCTAAAAATCGGGGACGAGGATGTGCTCGCACCCGAAATCAAGCGGCTCAAGGAGCGGGTACAGGAGCTGCGAGAGTCGATTTTCAGCAACCTGACCCGCTGGCAAAAGGTACAGTTGGCCCGTCATCCCGACCGCCCCTACACGCTGGACTATATCTATAAGATGACGGAGAACTTCATCGAACTGCACGGCGACCGCTACCACAGCGATGATAAGGCCATAGTCGGCGGCCTGGCCACCATCGACGACCGGTCGGTGATGATTATCGGCCACCAGAAAGGGCGCGATACCAAAACCAGGAAATTCAGAAATTTCGGGATGGCCAATCCCGAAGGCTACCGCAAGGCGTACAGGCTGATGAAGCTGGCCGAAAAATTCAACATCCCGGTCATTACCCTGCTCGACACCCCCGGAGCCTATCCGGGGCTGGAAGCCGAGGAGCGGGGCCAGGCGGAGGCGATCGCAAAGAACCTGAAACTGATGGCCACCCTGAAGGTGCCGATCATCACCATCGTGATCGGTGAGGGGGCCAGCGGCGGGGCCCTGGGCATCGGCATCGGCAACGAGGTATATATGATGGAGTACACCTGGTATTCGGTGATCTCGCCGGAATCCTGCTCATCGATTCTCTGGAAAACCTGGGATTACAAAGAACAGGCCGCTGCAGTGTTGAAGCTTACGCCCGAAGATCTCGTGGAGCTGGACGTGATCGACGGAGTGATCGATGAACCGCTGGGCGGTGCACACCGTGATTATGACAGCGCAGTTGCGGCCGTCAAGAAGCAGATTCTGGAGTCCATGAAGCGACTGAAAAAAATGAAACCGGAAAAGCTGGTGGAAACCCGGATCGACAAATATGCCGCCATGGGAGAATGGAAAGAAGCCAAACCAGAAAAACAGAAAACAAAAGAAACCGCTGAATAACCGATCGGTGTTCCTTGTTCCCGGATAAACAACCGCTTCATACCTATACCCATCAACTGCGCAGCAGGTACGGCGAGACCGACAAGATGGGATATGTCTACTACGGGCGCTACCTGGAATATTTTGAGGTGGCCCGTACCGAGATGATCCGCCATCTGGGGCTGCCCTACACCGAATTGGAGAAAAGGGGAATCATGCTGCCGGTGATCCAGACCCATATCGATTACAAAGCGCCGATCTACTACGATGAATTGATGGAGATCAACGTCTATCTGTTTGATATTCCGGCTGTGAAATTGGAGACTTGGTATAAGATCTTTACCGGGAGGAGGGAGGAACCTCACGCCCTCGGTTGGGTTAACCTCTGTTTTATGGAGGAGGAAACCCGCAAACCCTGTCGGGCTCCGCAACATTTTATTCAACGGCTCAACGTGATTACCGATGAATCCAGATAGAAGACGCTTCGGTCGACATAAGGAGCTCTATTACCTGTTGTTCGGATTGCTGCTGGTTGTCTGGTTGGTCGCCACCGGCGAAGGGTTGATCGCTGCCGGAGATGGGATCTTCAGCCGGTGGCAGCACCGGGCGTTTGCAATGCTGTGCCACCAGGATCCCGCCCGCAGCTTCTGGTTCAACGGATCGCCGATGGCGGTCTGCACCCGCTGTTACGGGATCTATGCGAGTCTGCCCCTGGCCTGGTTGCTGATTCCATTCGCGGGCAGGCTGATCGAAAGGATTAACGTTTGGGCCGGTACTATGCTGCTCGCAGCGGTCGGATTAAATATCCTTGATCTGCTTGGAAATCTGCTCGGTTTTTGGGAAAATACACCCGCATCAAGAACCCTTCTGGGAGTAGCCGTCGGGATATCGGTCGCTGCATTTCTGGGAGCGGAATTTTTCTTATCACACCAACAAAACAAAGAGGAATAGTTATGGATGAGATGAATCAACAGGACACGACGGGGTCGGTCGGGCCAAATTATTGGATGTCGGTAGGGATCGCCTCCCTGATTTTCGGGCTGGTCATATTTGTCATTGGATTGATATCGACCTACCTGACGATCAATTCAGAGCCAAGCGGTTCACTATTTTCACCGGTATACCTGATCGGGATGTTGAATTGCCTGATTGGAGCTTTCGGAGGCATGGTTGGTGTTTGGCACTATACAAAGGAACATTCAATCTCGATTCAATTGGGCAGGGGCGCTTTGATCGGATTCCTCATCGGCGTGGGGCTTGTAGTGATCAGTGCCGTACTGAATCAGCTGTGGCTGGTCGTTGATCCCGATATGACCCAGAATTTGATCGACAGTATGATCGCCAATGTGGAGGCGATGGATTTACCTGAGGAACAACGGCAGGCGATGATGGATCAGATGGTTGAAAGTGCAAGGAGTCAACAGCAAATCGGTTCTCAACTGCTATGGGGCATTCCGATATTTGGCATATTGAATTTGATCACCGGCATGATCGGTGCCAAAGTGTTCTCCGGTGAATGACCGGTCTGCTGAATACCGAACCAACATCTCTTAAATCTGATTGATGCAGGAAGAACGATCAACAGCTCCATTTGAAGGTGACCTCTCCATTCCTCCCCGTCCCTGGGTGGAGCGTAACGGCTTTGCCCACTGGGCTATAGCCCTGATCTGGATTGTGGTGGCCTTTTTTGCTTTCCAGTTTTTTGCGGCCATCGTATCGGTGGTCCTGATCTTAAGCCAGGGGGGACTGGAGGGAGATCCCGCGCAGGTGATGGAGGCGTTTTCCGATCAGCTGGATCTGGTATTTATCGGCAACTCTTCCGGGCAAATTCTGTTTCTGGGCTTCGCCACCTGGGTATTTTCCCGGCTGCATACGGTCAAGGGCAAACACCGATCCTTCATGCGATTCCACAGCCAGAAGAATACCCCCTACATGATCGGTCTCACCGCCCTGTTGATTATCGCTGCCCAACCGGGCATCTGGTTTCTATCCTGGCTCAATGCGATGATACCGATTCCGGAGGCCCTGAGCCAGTTCCAGGATATGCAGATGCAGATGATCGAGGATTACCTGAAAGGAGACCATCTGCTGGCACTGACGCTCTTCCACGTCGGCGTGGTCCCGGCGATCTGCGAAGAGGTGCTCTATCGCAGCTACACCCTGCGGGCATTCGAAAAGAGCTGGGGGATCTGGCCGGCCATCATCGTTTCCGGGTTCCTCTTCGGAGCTTACCATCTGCAGCTGGCCAATCTGCTTCCGTTGGCCTCCATCGGTATCCTGCTGGCCTACATCACCTGGACCTCCAACAGCATCTATCCGGCTATTATAGCCCACTTTATCAATAACGGGGGCAGCGTGCTGGTGGGCACTTACTACCCGGAATCCGCTTTTGCAGAATTGACTCCGGAGTCCATGCCGCCGTTAGAGGCGGTGATCATCAGTCTCATTGTTTCCGGCTATTTGGTATATTTAATGTATAAACAATATCAAAAGAGCCAGACTGAAGGAGCAAAAGCCGATGTTTAACGGACCCAAACCCAACAGAATCGAGAACTGGGTATGCATCCTGGAGCGGAGCACCGAGTACGAAGTGGAGTTGGCCAAAAACTACCTTTCCAATCTGCAGATTCCATCCAACATTCTTTCCAAGAGGGATTCCGCTTACAGCCTGAACGTGGGTGAGATGGCGCTGGTGTACCTGTATGTTCCGGAGGAGTATGAGGAGGAAGCCCGAAATGCGCTTGAGGAATGGGATCATCCCCTGGATGAAGATCAACCCGACGAGGAAGGAGATTCGTGAGTGAACTGACCAAGCGCATCCTGTTTGCGGTGCCGGCGGCTGCACTGTTCCTGTGGCTTACCTGGCTGGGAGGATGGTATTTCACGACATTGATCATCATCTTGACCTTCTTCATCCAAAAGGAGATGATCAATATCGGGGATGGCGCCGGTTTCAAGACGGATGAATTCTTTCCCTATACCTTCGGGCTTTGGATCATCCTGTCACCGAAACTGCCCCATCCGCTCGAGATCGGGATCGGCATCTTTCTTTTCTTTCTGGCTGTGCAGATCTTTAAAAAAAAGGATGTCGCCGTTAAGGAATTGATATCCACGGCCTTCTGCAGTGTGTATGCCCCTCTGGGGATGCTGATGCTGCTGAAACTGCGCAATACCGGTGAACCCGAAACCGGTTTCATACTGACGGCTGCGTTGCTGCTGATGGTCTGGGGCAATGACGTTTTTGCCTATTTCGGGGGGAAATATCTGGGAAAACACAAATTAGCCCCGGAGATCAGTCCGAATAAAACCTGGGAAGGCTTCGGCTTCGGTTTTGTCGGGGCAGCGACGGGACTGCTCCTCATATATTACCTGGTTCCGATCGAGACACCCGTTGAACTCTACCTGATGCTTCCGGCGGCGGTGCTGGTGAGTATATTCGGCCCGGTCGGCGACCTGACCGTAAGCCGGCTCAAACGCGCGGCCAATATGAAGGACACCTCCCACATTTTGCCCGGCCATGGCGGACTTCTCGACCGGCTGGATGCACTAATTTTAGCAGCTCCCGCACTTTATATTTTTCTGGTGCTGCTGGAGGAACTGGCCTATGCCGCGCTTTGAGCTGACCCATGAAGTATTAGATCTTAGGCTAAGGCACCCCTTTACCATATCGCGGGGCACCCGGGAGGAGATGCGCAACATCTTTATCAAGCTCACTGCCGACGGAATCACCGGTTACGGCGAAGCCGCACCCAACCGGCGGTATTCTGAAGATCCCTCCAAGGTGGTCCGCTACCTGGAGAACCTGCCGGGTGATTTCTTTGATGATGTCATTCGCGGGGAACAGCTTGCGTCTCGGCTCGATGAAATCAAGCCGGAGGTGCACGCAGCGCGGGCCGCCGTGGAGATGGCCTGGCTCGACTGGCACGCCAAACGGCAGGGCAAGCCGCTGCATCAGTTGTGGAAAGCCCCTTCCCGCACCGGTCCCGTGACTTCCTTTACGATCGGCATTGACGACCCGGATACCATCCGCAGAAAAGTAAAAGAAGCGGAGGAATTCCCGGTGCTGAAGATCAAGCTGGGCACCGGAAATGATCGGGAGATTATACGGACCATCCGGGAAGTCACCGACAAGCCGCTGCGGGTGGATGCCAACGAGGGATGGGAGTCGCTGCAGCAGGCACGCAACGAAATAACCTTCCTGGCCGATCAGAATGTTGAGCTGGTCGAACAGCCGATGCCGGCCGCCATGAGGGATGAACTGGCAGCGTTAAATAAGTCCTCTTCCATCCCGATCTGCGCGGACGAGAGTTTTATAGGCACGGAAAATCTTGAGGATATTGCAAAGGCCTTCGATATCATCAACATCAAGCTGATGAAGATTGGCAGCATGGTGAAAGCGCGGGAGATCATTCGGAAGGCAAAACAGGCCGGTCTGAAAGTGATGATCGGCTGCATGATCGAGAGCTCGCTGGCCAATACGGCCGGGGCGATCCTGAGCCTCTGGGCAGACTACGCCGACCTGGACGGGCATCTATTGATTGAGAACGATCCGTTTGCCGGATTGAAGCTGGACGCTGAAAAGCGAATTATACTGACAGACAGACCGGGTCTCGGGGTAAGGAAGCGGTGAGATATCTAAGTAGATTTTTCGATTTAAAAGCCTCGTAACCCACCCCTTTCCCCTCCTCGGAGGGGAACTCTTTAAACTGCTCTAGCCCTACCGCTGGGTAGCTGGTCCACTGCCGGCGAATGCGGACCGGCTGGAATAGGATAGGGTCCATTCCGGAATGGAACACGAATGACACGGATATAGCGGATTAGCAGGGATTAAATTTTAGATCTGCGGTCATCTGTTGCATCCGCAGAATCTGTGTTCTATTCTTTTCTATTTGCTGGCCCAAGCAGGTACCCCCCGATCACCATCCCGATCAGCACCAGATTCCGAATCAGCGTCACTTCCAGCCCCCCGCCTCCGCCGAACGCACCGAAGCAGCCGCAGCTCTCCACCGACTGTCCCTGTAACCAGAAATAACCCAACACGCTTGTAAAACCCAGCAACAACAGGATCGATCCTCCGAACGCCCAGGGAAGTTCTCTGCCCCAGAGCAGAAAACCAGCCAGAATGAGTTCGACGACGGAAGTGCCGTAGACGATCAAATCGGTGTACTCGATCAGCCAGTACACTTCGGTGGCCATTAGTTCCACCAGGTAGCGGGCGTCGCCGGCGCTGATCAGCTTCCCCACGCCGGAGAGCAGGAAGAGGGTACCGAGAAGCAGGCGTATTACCAGCAGCGATCGTTGTTTAACCTTTGCTGAGAGCATATCAATGGATAATAATTCCTGTTTTAAAGGATAATGTACAAAACCGATCGGAATGTTTTGCCGGTATTTGATGTAGGATTATCAAAGATAAAAACTGATCAGGGCCATGAATATTTTGATTACC
>JAWVYR010000089.1:0-8657 GCA_033722635.1 Balneolaceae bacterium
GGCGCTCCACCCGGTAGCAGAATTTCACGAAGTCGAGATCCTGATCTGCCCGGTTGTTGATCTTTATCGGGCAGTTTACCAGGTGAGGCTTCTGTTCCGTTTCCGCCAGCGATCGGCGGGCCTTGGTAGTCGACCAGTAACAGAGCTCTCCCTCCAGCGGCGTGCCGAACCAGGTTCTTGACAGGGGCACGGTAGGAATCTCCGTCAGGATATAGTCACCTGACTTTTCTGAAATCCTGACCCAGATCGGAACCCGGGTAAATATCTTTATCTTGTTGTTCGGTGTTACTCTAAGCGGAAATTCGGAACTGATGACGATCGGCAGATCCTGGAAAACAGGGGCCAGTTTCAATTCATTTTGCTCCTTTTTCAAGGCCCACCTCGACCACTCCAGGTCCTCGGGTGGTACCGAACTGGGTTGGTATTGATCCGGCAGGTTTTCACTGTGTCGATGTCCCAACCACACCTCATCACCTTTCTTTTGGATCCAGATATGTAGTGGGCCGACGCTGTGACAAATCGTTTTGTCCGCATCCAGAGACTTAATGCCCCAGTTGAATTCACTCATTTGACTGATACCTGATATGGCGTTTGACTAAGAAATACTGAAAATAACGGTCGTTGCTTCCAGATACAAAAATTCTGATTCAATTTATTCTCATGTTCTCTATTTTATGCCACGTATCTGCATAAATCTTCGGCGCCCTGTATACTGTATATAGGTACTTGGAAAAACTTTTAAGGATACCCATATTATTCCCTGAATAATCATATCCCAACTGATCATATGCCGGAATCCAAAAAGAAGAAATTCATACGCCCTCTCAGTAGAAAACTCAATTTCCTGCAGAAAAAACCTGGTTCGGCCCCGGGTACGGTGGAACATATTGGGGAGAAAAAAGTCGAAAATGTCATCATCACCATCCATGACTATGATGAAGATCATCTGGATACCCTGGTGATCGATGACATCGAAGAGTGCAGACAATATCTGGAAAATCCTTCCAACACCTGGATCAAAATATCGGGCCTGCATGATGTGGAAAAACTGCAGTCGATTTGGGCCTATTTCGACCTGCATCCGCTGGTACAGGAGGATATCGTTAACACCTCCCAACGGCCCAAGATGGAGCGCTATGAGAATAACATCTATTTTGTGATGCGGATGCTGAAATACAACGAGGAGAAGGCTGCCATTGAATCCGAACAGATCAGCATCGTGCTGGGAGAAAACTATGTGCTATCTTTTCAGGAATCAGATGCACCGATATTCAATCCGGTGCTGGAACGGTTGAAAATATCGACCCGGCGGATTCGGCGTCTGGGACCAGATTACCTCAGCTATGCCCTGATCGACAATATTGTAGATCATTACTTCAGAGTACTCACCAATCTCGCTGATCAAATGGAAGAGGTGGAGGATCAGCTGTTGAATGATCCCGACCAGAACACCTTCCACCAACTGCACTCAATCAGAAGGGAGGTTATTTTCTTCCGCAAATCCGTATGGCCGCTGCGAGACACGATCAACAGCACCATCAGGGATGACTCCCCCTTCATTCATGACAACACCAAACTCTTCCTGCGGGATGTCTACGATCACATGGTACAGATCATCGACAATATTGAAAACTACCGGGATATGATCCTTGGTTTGCACGATATGTACATGTCGCATGTAAGCAACAAGATGAACGAAGTGATGAAGGTGCTCACCATCATCGCCACCATCTTCATCCCCCTGACCTTTATTGCCGGTATATATGGGATGAACTTCGACCCTGAGGCTAGTCCCTGGAACATGCCGGAACTCAGCTGGTACTGGGGCTATCCGGTCGTTTGGGTCGTGATGGTCATCACGGCTATCGCCATGGTTATCTTTTTCAGACGGAAGGATTGGTTGTGATTCAGTGTTATAGGAGTAAATCGCCAAATAACTTTCAACTATGCAAAACCTCAAAATACTGGTTCCTCTTGATTTTTCAGAGTTAGGTGAGCGAGCGCTGTTTATGGCCGAAAATCTGGCCGCCATCTTCGACGGTACTGTCACCCCATTTCACTCCTATATACCGATAAGTGAGATGGACGGACCCTACATGCTGGGTCTCGGCCCCACCCCGCAGGAGGATTTTGAAGAGATGGAATCGATTTTGACCGACCGGTTGAAGGAGATCGCTGCCGATAAAATTGAACAGTCCTACCTGTCGGAACCGGTGGTATCGATCGGAAACCCCGGCCAGGCGATCGTGGAGGAGGCAAAAGACTACGATATGATCGTGATGAGCACCCACGGACGTACCGGTTTCACCCGGTTCTTTCTCGGATCGGTAGCCGAAAAGGTGCTCAGGACTTCCCATAAACCGGTACTGGTGGTGGATAAAAAATCGAGGATCGACGAGATCGAACGCATCATGCTGACCACCGATTTTTCCGACAATTCATTGGCAGCCTTTCCCTTTGCCAAGGAGATCTCGGTAGCAGCCGATGCCGAGCTGGAACTGTTGCACATTCTCAGCTATGACCCACACAATGAGGATGAACCCGATGAATCCAAAATATCGCTCCGTGAACAGCGCCTGGAGATCCTTTCCAAAGAAGAGCTTCATGACGTAAGTGAACGATTGATCACCAAGGTGATCGTATCCTCCGATACCCCGCACGAAGCGATCCTCAACTACAACCTGAACAATCCCCATGACCTGGTGGTTATGGCCACCCTGGGACGCACCGGCATCGAATACCTGATGATGGGCAGCACCACCGCCAATGTTGTACGCCATGTCACCAGTCCCGTATTAAGCATCAACCCCAAGAAAAAAGAAGAGCTCTACAGCGAGTAGATGACCCGAAAAAGATCAACGGCTACCAGCCTGCTGATTGCCTCCATCCTGATCCTGACAGGTTGTTCGCAGGGGGAAAAAATCGTCGATCCTGGCGGCGATGCCATCGCCCCGAACGATCCGGTACCTTCCGACGGGCGCCTTGAGGCTGTCACCTGGAATATCGAATGGTACGGCTCCGAATCGCATGGCCCGACCGACGAGCTCCTGCAGACCACAAATGTGGCAGAGGTGATGGATTCACTCAAAGCGGACCTCTATGCCCTGCAGGAGATTCGCAGCCGGCAGGCGCTGAATTCTCTGCTGGAGCGACTGCAGGGTTACCGCGGATTTGTGGCCGATCATATCAACTGGATCCAGAAAACAGCGTTCATCTATAACGACCGGGCGATAGACTCCCTGTCGGCCGGACCCATAACCGAGGGACAGGATGCCTTCGACTGGGCGGGCCGATTGCCGACCTATTTCATGTTCAACTACACCTTCAACAATCAAACGGTTCCGGTCTATGCCGTGGTTATTCACGCCAAAGCCAATACAGGTTCGACTGCAGAAAAACAGGAAGCTTATCAACGCAGGCGCAGGGCCGCCGACAGCCTCTACCGGTATCTGCAACAGAATCGGCCGGATGCCAATATCATCCTGCTGGGCGACTTCAATGATGATGTGGATCGGTCTATTGTCGACGGCATCTCCACGTCCCCTTACGAGGAATTCGTCACCGATACCATTCATTTCGATGTGATCACCCGCTCGCTCTCCATGATGGGCCGTTCATCCTATCTCGAAAATTCCGGCACCGACCTGATCGACCATATTGTGATCAGCAACGAGCTGGAGGATGAATATCAGCCCGGCAGCGAAGCGGTCTATGATCGGCCGCTGGTATATATCGAAAACTACCCCGCTACAACCTCCGATCATCTGCCCGTATGGTCAAAATTTCTGTTGATCGACAATTGATCCAAAAAAAGGGGCTTCGATCAGAAAGCCCCTTGTGTGATGGGAGGTTAATCTATCTTTTAAAATCTCAGAAGGTTACCCTGATACCTCCCATTACGTGCCACCGGGTGACCTCCTCTCCTGCAACCTCATCCTGCAGCGAGATGCCGTTGTCGAAGGTGTACAGGCGGTTGCGGTCTTCCCAGGTAGCATACTGCAGCCCAAGGTTGAATGCGAATTGACTGTTAAACTTGTATTCGAAGCCACCGCTGTAGAAGGTCCGGCTGGCATCAAAACTCTTGCGGGGGCTGGGATAGTAGGCATAGCCGACCCGTGGGGTAAATTGGTCATTGATACGGTATGCCAGGCCCGCTCTCAGATTGTATACCTCTTCGAACTCCGACTCGATAAAGCGATTCTCGGAAAGTTCGCCGCCCGGATCCGCATCGCCGAAATCCATTTCGGCCTCGCTGTAATCGATCCGTTCGGCCGACGCAGAAACGGTAAGGCCCCGCAGATCATCGAGGGCTATACCTACATTCAGGCGGGAAGGATGTACAACATCATAGGAAAACACGCCCGGCGCTTCATCAAAAAACTGTTCCCCGTTATCGAACGTGGTGGTCAGCCGGGTATTGAACTCTTCTTCTACATTCAGGCGGCTTTGAAACTGGTAGCTGGCCCCGATATTTAGGTAAGAGAATTTATAGAGCGCCCCCACCCTGAGCCTGAAGGCCCGAATATTGGCGTCGATAGTATCGATGCTGAGAATGTTGTCGATATCGGTATCCCCGATTCCGTCATTGTCGCTGTCGATGAAATTGCCATCATAGTCGTTGTTGGTGTCGATCTCCAGGAATTCACGCCGGTAGGAATACTCCCCTGTGGTAACGCCCAGAGAGGCACCGATCATAAAATTTTTCTGGAATTCCGTGGCAAAAAAGGCGGAATATTCACCCATGCGTCCCCGCTCGGTTAGTTCCACATCCTGGGTGATGCCGGGCCAGTTCCCCGGCGCAAAACCGATGCGGAAGATCGATTCGGTAAAGGTGCTGTCTACATCGGCGTAGTCGACCGCATAGACATTAAACGCCGCATCAAACAAAGCATCATCGGCGGTGATATTGTAAAAGTCGGTCAGCGTGGAGCGGTTGTTGCGTACATCAATGCCCAGCGCCCGGTTGAAGTCGTTAGATTGTACAAATGACCCTCCGAGCACCATGCTGCCGCGTTGCGTCGGTATCTTGTAGACCAAACCTATGTCCCCGATATTGAGCTGGTTGTCGTCGAAGGTGTTGTCGGTTCCCAGAAATACCGATTCCTCGCTGACATTCCGGTTGCTTAAACCGAAGGAGAAATAGCTCCGCTCGAAGAGTGCCAGGGCGGCGGGGTTCTCCACCACGCTACCCAGGCCGGAGGGATATGCCACTCCCGGGATAACCATGCTCGCCGCATCAAACGATGGGTTGGTCAGGTTGTAGCGCAATGCATCATCGGCATTCTGCGCTGCGACCAGTCCCGGCAGCAATGCCATGGCAAGCAGCAGCTGGGGTATTTTAAGATATTTCGACATAGTTCAGTTACGAAGTTTGCAAGGATGAATCTGTTTACCACTGTTACCGGATCAGACGTTGCTCAGCCGTCGCCGCGTTTTTTGCGTTTTGACGAACCGCTTCGCTTTTTGGACGACGAGGAACGGCTGCTCGAACGGGTCCGGACCTTTCGCGTTCGCGTAGGGGCTTTTATCGTCTTCCTTTGGGGAGAAACGGTTCTGACTCCTCTCGAGCGTGAATTGTTGAACAGGGATCTGCTCTTCAACATACGATTGAATACTCCGGAACGGCTTCTGTCAATTCGGTAGTTAGAAGATCTGGTACCGCTTCGTCCGATCCTTGAAGGCACATAGCCCCGGTTTTGTCTTTGAAGGTATCGGCTTCGTTGAATCGAACGCAGTCCTACAGCCGACCGTCTCAGGTCCGGTCCGTCGCTCTTTTTGACATTTCTCGATGATCGGTTGGTATTCCTTTTGCGCGGTGTATAGGATCTGTCGCGATTGTCCCTTCTTCGGGTATCACCCCGGTATTTGGAGCGGTTGACAGCGCCGCTTCGCCCGGTGGAACGCACCTTTTTCCGGTTGTCATCCTTTCGCCGGGTGATATCGGAAGCTCCCCGGGAGCGGCCCGTTGACCGCTGCCGGTTGTCCCGAATCTTGGCCCGGTTTCCGTCGCCGATACTTCGCCTCCGTTCGGTAGCCCGGTCATTCAGGCTCCTGCGATTGGCATCAACCCGGGTTCGGTTCGTACCGATGCTCCTTCTTCGGAAGGTGCGGTTATCGCGACCGTTAAAGGTTCCTGTGCCGCCTGAAAGGACGATAAAATTAATTCCGCTGTGATACGGACTGTGGAAAAAGGAATGATGATGGTGATGAAACGGATGCCAGAAGGCGTAGCTGTGATGAAAATGATGATAGAAATGGTCATGGTAATAATGGCGCGTGCGGTAATACCACCAGGGATGGCTGCCGAAATGGAACGATATATTGATACCAAACGAGCCGTAATAGGGGTAGTCATAGAACGGATCGTAATAATAGGGATACCAGTAGCTTGGCGGAAGGTGGTTGTAAACATAGGAGCTGTAGTATCCGCCATCGTAGGTCAATCCGTTATCGTAATACCAGTTGGCGGTTTCATAATCTTTGTAAACCGGCTGGAACTCATCCTCATACACCGCCTGCTGCTCATAGCCCTCGATATCGTAGGGCTTGGCCGTAGTGTTCGCGTTGTCCTCGATATAGATGGAAGAGGCTTCTTCACTTCTTTCCTCCTCATCACTCCAGGAATACCCTCTCACCGGTTTCTTTTCGGTAACTCGATGCATGCGCTGGCTATATTCCAGCTGGGTATAGCAGCCGGAGAACAAAAATGCGGCTACAAGTGTCGGTATCCAAATTTGTAGTTTCATGACAGCCTCGTGTTTTATCCTGATTTTCAGCAAATAACCGCGTTTAGACGGTATTAACTGAATTTCCACTTCAAAGTAGCGACAGGACGCCTCGGGTACAATCACATATTCATGTTAGGCCGAAATCAGCCTGGAATCGCTGAATAGGAAATTAAGGGATGTTATATCTCCCCTTTGAGCGATTTTGCGATCACCTCGGCCTTGGAATTCACATGCAGCTTTTTGTAAATATTGCGGATATGGGCCCGGACGGTGTCGATCGATATGTCGTAGCGGTCGGCGATCATTTTATAGCTCAAACCGTCGACCAACCCATTCACAATGTCGTGTTCACGGGGTGTGAGATCCGATTCCTTGTTCTGCTGGGGCTGCTGATCCTGAAAATGGGAGATCACTTTCCGGGCAATCTGAGGCGACATCGGGGCTCCGCCGTCAAGCAGTTTAAGGATCGATTCCTTGATCTCCGGCAATGAGGTGTGCTTCAACAGGTAACCGGACGCTCCCGCACAGAGCGAGTTGAAGATCTTGTGAGAATCGTGGTACACGGTAAGCATGATAATCTCGATCTCCGGATATTTTTCTTTGATCAGGCTGATACCCTTGATGCCCGACATTCCGGGCAGCTGTATGTCCATCAGGATCACATCCGGGCGGGCATTCCCCTCCTCAAGGTATTCCAGCATCTCTTCGACCGTATCCACCGCAACCGGGCAGTTGAGTTCCTCCTGCATATCCAGATAGCGTTGTATCAGGTCCCTGATCTTCCTGTTATCTTCGACGATTCCGACTATGGATGACATAATGCCCTTTTTTTAATTGAATTTAGTAGTATAACGTCTGAACTTCTTTTCAGTTACATTTAATTTTTTTGAACATGGACTGTAAAGCCCGTGTCATTGGTAAAGTTAATATCCGCATCGATACGGTTCGCCCGCATCTTCATGTTACGCAATCCGTGTCCTGATCGTTTAACAGGCTTATTGCCGCGGCCGTTGTCGCTTATAATCATTTCAAAGGACCCGTTGTTGTTGCTCAACTCGATATCGACCCGATCGGCATTCGAATGTTTGGCGATATTGTTAACCGCCTCCTTGAAAATCAGGTAGATATTCTCCTTGATCGGCACCGTCAGCTTTTCGCTCATATTCAGGTCCTCGAAGTGATAGCTTACCTTCTTGTTGGAAAGCACATTGTTTACATAGTCCTGCATCCGGTCCGTCAGATCCCCCAGGGTGTCGTTGCGGGCATCGATCGACCAGACGATATCATCGAGGCTGTTCACCACTTTTCGGCTCTGCTCACCGATCTGGCTCAGTGATTGTTTGATATCCTCCCGGATGTCGGCAGTCTGCAGAAAGTCGGATTGCAGCGCGATCTCTGTCAATGAGGAACCGACATCGTCATGCAGGTCGCTGGCTATGCGCACCCGCATCCGTTCGATCTCCACCATTTTCTTGATACGGTAGTAATGGTAGATAAAAGCGACCACCCCGGACAACACCAGCAGCACCAGGATGATAAACCACCATTGCATCCAAAAGGGTGCCAGTACCGTGAAATCCAGGCTCGCCCTATCGCTCCACACTCCGTCATTGCTCCGGGCACGCACCTGGAAGCTGTAGTCGCCCGGCAGCAGGGCCGAGTAACGCACCGATCGCTGCCGGGTGTGCTGCCAGCTTTCCCCTGATCCCCTGAGGCGATATTCGTACACAATCTGTTCCGGAGCTGTAAAGCTGATACCCACGAAACCCACTGTAATATTCCGATTGTCGCTGCCCACTTCGAGCGATCGTTTATCGACAACCGATTCACCCGATATCCAAACCTCCTGAATATGGACTTTGGGAGCAACCGGATTGGTTCGATCGAGTTCCGGATCAAACTGGGTAAGTCCCCCCACCGATCCGAACC